>JAFQOH010000073.1:0-11560 GCA_017403345.1 Thermoguttaceae bacterium | reverse complement strand
GTACTCGATCCCGTTGTGGACCATCTTGACGTAGTGTCCGGCACCGCGCGGTCCGATCCACTCGCAGCACGGCAGGTCGTTGTTCGGACCGACCTTCGCAGAGATGCTCTGGAAAATGTCCTTGATCAGCGGCCAGGCTTCCGGAGAACCGCCGGGCATGAGGCTCGGACCTTTGCGTGCGCCTTCTTCGCCGCCGGAAACGCCCGTTCCGACGTAAAGGAGACCTTTGGATTCGACGTACTTCGTGCGGCGGTCCGTGTCGCGGTAGTGCGTATTTCCGCCGTCGATGATGACGTCGCCCGGTTCGAGGAGCGGGAGAAGCTCTTCGATGACCGCGTCTACTGCCGCGTTTTTCGGATAGAGCGCGATCTCCGGAGCCGGGACCGGGTCTTTCGACTGGATCATGAGCATGACCTTGCGCGGACGCTCAAGATTTTCCACCAGTTCCTTAAGAGAATGGCATCCGACGATCGCCTTTCCCTGTGCGGCCTCGGAGTTGACGAAATCGTCGACTTTGGAAGTCGTGCGATTGTACACCGCGACGCTGAAACCATGATCCGCCATGTTCAGAACGAGATTCTGTCCCATGACTGCCAGACCCATCAAACCGATCGAGCATTTTGCCATTTTGTACTTCCTTTTCTGGTTGGATTTGAATTTAAAATGAAATTTTAGGTCAAATAAAATGACGATTCTGTCCGCATCGAAGGCCGGCGTGCGTTTTTTCCGCGTCGGCCTTCATTTTGTACCATGTTTTTAGGCAGAAAAACGTTCCGCCGCTTTTTTCATGCGAGCGAGAGATTCTTCTTTGCCGAGGATCTCCAGAATGTCCGTCGCACCGCCCGGAGTCACCATCGTGCCCGTCACCGCGATGCGCACCGCCCACATGACGGCGTTCGCTTTGAGACCGAGTTCGTCAGCGGCTTCTTTCAGCGCGTAGTAGAGCTTCTCATTCGTCCACTCTTCCAGACCTTCCAGCACCTCGATCCCCTTCGCCAGAGCGGCCGGGGCAGTTTCGAGCGATGATTTGCTCTTTTTGTTGACGTAAAGCTCGTCCTCAAATTCCGGCATCGCGTCAAAGAACGTGAGCTGGGCGGGGATCTGCGTCATCTTTTCGAGACGCTGCTGGAGCAGTGCCGCGATCTTGCCTGCATCGTACGCTTCGTTCTTTACCGCTTCGCGAATGAATGGGAGGGCCTTTTCAAGGAACGCTTCCGGAGAGAGTTTGCGAATGTACTGTCCGTTAAACCAGAGGAGCTTTTCGTAGTCGAAAATGGCGGGCGATTTGTTGATCGCGTCCGGCGTGAAGCGCTTTTCCAGTTCCGCGAGCGTGAACATTTCCTCGTCCGTCTTCGGATTCCACCCCAAAAGTGCGATGTAATTGATGATGGCCTCAGGCAGGTAACCGTCCGCGATCATGTCCTGGAAGCTAACGGAACCGTGACGTTTCGAGAGTTTCGCGACGTTTCCTTCCGCGTCCTTTCCCATGATCAGCGGGAGATGGATGTACGTTGGATGCTCCCACCCGAACGCGCGGTAGATCAGGATGTAGGACGGCGTCTGCGCGACGTACTCGCTTCCGCGGGTCACGTGCGTCACGCCCATGAGATGATCGTCCACCACGTGCGCGAAATTGTACGTCGGGAACCCGTCTGCCTTGATGAGCACGATGTCCTGCAGTTCCGAATTATTCACGGAGACTTCGCCGAACACGACGTCGCGGTATGCGGTCGTCCCGGCCTGCGGAGCTTTCTGGCGGATCACGTACGGGGTGCCGGCTGCGAGAAGTGCGTCCACTTCCTCTTTCGGAAGGTCGCGGCAGTGTCCATCGTACCCGTGCCGGCCTTTGAAATCCGGAGCCTGCTGTGCTTCATGGAGTTCTGCGAGCCGTTCTTTCGTGCAGAAGCAGTAGTAGGCATCGCCCTGGTCCACGAGTTTCTGCGCGTACTCGCGGTAGATCGCCAGACGCTCGGACTGAACGTACGGAGCTGCCGGACCGCCGCAGTCCGGGCCTTCGTCATTATGCAGACCCGCGATGGCCAGTGTATCGTAGATGACCTGGATCGCGCCGTCCACCTTACGGTCCTGGTCCGTGTCTTCGATGCGGAGGATGAATTTTCCGTCCATGCTCTTCGCCGTCAAGTAGGCATAAAGTGCCGTGCGAAGGTTTCCAATGTGCATGTATCCGGTCGGAGACGGGGCAAAGCGGGTTTTGACTTCACTCATGTTTGGGATTCCGTTTCGTATTTGTAAACTGTTGCGTTAGTTTTCTGAAAATGAACTAAAAAATGGATTCTATTCCATTTTACTCTTTTTTCGATTTAATGCAAGCGGGGTGAGGGGCGTTTTTCCCAATTAATTCCAAATTTAGAGGTGTAAGAGGCGCCGCGAGACTTGCGGGCTGGCTCTTCGGATCTTTCTCCTTTTTTCCTCTTTTTTTCTTTTCAGTGTGAGTCTGAGTCTCTTCGGTGCACTCAGTGGTGAGATCGGAACCTGGATCGGTACGCACTTTCCGGAAGAGATCTTCTTACTCTTTCGCGCGGGTGCATGTGCAGGAGCAGCAGGCGGAATGGTGCGTCTCTATGGCGTGAACGTGTTCGCACTCATCTTTTCCGGCATGATGGTGACGGTGTGCCAGCTCGTGCTCCAGCTCTTTCGGCGGGACGGCAGCCAAGTTGCCATCCTCGATGCAGAAGATCGTATGCGCGTAGTTGACGGCGTGGACCAAGTCGTGCGTTACCATGAGGATCGTGAGTTTCAGTTCACAGTTGAGGCGGGCCAGCAGCTCGTAAAGTGCGTGGGCGTTTCGGACGTCGATCCCAGTAGTTGGTTCGTCCAGTATGAGGAATTTCGGATGATTCACCAGTGCCCGGGCGATCAGGACCCGCTGAAGCTGCCCGCCGGAAAGCGTACCGATGCGTGCGGTACGGTAATCTTCCATCCCGACTAGGGAGAGGACCTCGCCGACGCGCTCGCGATGCTGACGTTTTGCTCTGCGGAAGAGTCCGATCTGGGGAAACTGGTGTGCCAGCAGGATCTCTTCGACCGACGCAGGGAAGTCGGAATGGAGGTAGGTGTTCCCCTGCGGTACGTAGCCCAAAAGCGGCCAGTTTCGGAACGTGCGGACATTCTCGCCGAAAAGACGCACTTCGCCGGAGGTCGGCGTCAGCTGGTTCAGGAGCAGTTTCATGAGCGTACTTTTTCCCGCGCCGTTGGAACCGATGACGGCCGCAAAGTCTCCTTCGTTCGCAGAAAACGTCACGTTTTTCAGGATCGGCATTTCGCGGCGGTACGCAAAAGTCAGTTCCCGTACCGACAGTATACTGGGACGGGCTGTATCGGGAACCGTCTGGAGAGTTTCAGGATGCGTCGTCTCTTTCATGGGAATTCCTTTAATTTTCCGGTTTCGCGTTCTGTTCTGCTCCGGCGTTCAGTTCGAGGGCATCTGCGGTTCCGAGGAGTTTGAGCGCTTCGAGATTCTTGCGCATGACGGAGAAATAGTTGGCGCCTGCGTCGATCTGTTCCTGCGTCAGTGTGCCGAGCGGGTCAAGGATCCCGACTTTCACGCCCGTTTCGCGTGCGATGGCGTCGGCCCCTTTCGAGCTTTCCGTCGAGGCGGCGTAGATGACGGGGATCTGATTCGCGCGGATGAATTCGATGATCTTCACCATTTGTGCCGGAGAAGGATCCGAGTACGCACTGTATCCCTCCAACCCGACCTGCTCCAGCCCGTAATCCTGGCAAAGGTAGCCGAACGCGCGGTGGGCGACTACGAGTTTCCGTGATTTGAGCGACTGCGTGATGGTTTGAAATTCGGCATCCAGCTCCCGGCACTGTACGAGGCATTTTTCGAGATTCGCGTGGAAATATTCGGCATTTTCCGGATCGAGTCCCGAAAGGAATTTCGTGATGTCAGTCAGTATGCGCTCCACGTTTCGAATGGAGAGCCAGATGTGAGGATCCGGCCCAGAATGTGCGTGACCGTGAGAGCATTCCGCGTGTGTGTGCGTGCAGCCGGAGTGCGTTTCGTGGGCGTCGTGCGTGCAGACGGAATGCGTTTCGTGGGCGTCGTGCGTGCAGCCGGAGTGCGTTTCGTGGGCGTCGTGCGTACAGCCGGAATGAGCGTGCGCGCATTCGTGCGTTCCGCTGAGAGAAACGGAAAGAGCCGCTTCAAAAGTGGGGACTTTCTTTTTTTGGATCTGCGGGACGACTTTTTCGGTCCAGGTCTCCAGGCCTGCCCCGTTGAAGAGAAAAGCACCGGCCTGCGACATTTCCATGATTTTCCGGGGAGACGGTTCCCAGCTGTGGACGTCCGCTCCGGGAGGCATGACGCAGATGATCTCCATTTTGTCGCCGGCGATCATTTGCGCCAGGTCTTTCAGCAGGTAAAAACTAGCGCAGATCGGTTTTTCCCCGGAGTTTTCTTTTTCGGGACTGCAGCCGGTCAGGAAAAATGGAACGAAAAAAAGCGGGAGCGCAAGGAAGATCCAATGCAAGCAGGAAAACCGTTTCATTTTTTGCCTCCTAAAAAGGACGTTAGGCCATGGACGTCGGCGACGGGGTCGGTATCGCGACGGCAAAATGGAGCGAAGCCGAGAGCTCCGCCGCACGCTATTTTAAATTTTACTCCATCGCGCGGAAATTTCAAGGGGGACCTTCTGTCACGAGCATTGGAAACTCCGTGTCCAGCGGGTACGGCCTCTCGCGAGCTGCGGAAAAGCCGGGGCGAGACGGGTCGGGAATAAAAAATCCCCCCCAGCTGAAAAATGCCTTGACAACACGATTTTTCGTGTTATAATTATGGTCAGGAGTTCGGTCAGCTTCAAAGATCCAAATTTCAGAGAGTGGAAAGAAAGGGTGTTTTTCATGGCACAGAAGTATCCTCCGAAAAAAACGGAACCAAAAGTAAAAGTTCAGAATCCCGTGCCGGAAGATTGGTCGGACGCATTTCTGGAACTTTGCGGGACGGTGCAGTCGCCGGTCGGTGCGTCGGCGGCACTTATGGCGTTCGGTGAGGCTGGCGGAGTTTGGAACTGGCAGGACGAGCAGGGGACTTCCCTTCTGTTTTGGGCTGCGTCTGCGGGAGTGACTGAAACTGCCGCGTTTTTGCTTGCGAAGGGGGCGGATCCGGATCTGGCGGACATTCGCGGATGGACGCCGCTTTACGCAGCCGCGTACTACGGAAAGTGGGCCGTGTGCCGGCTGCTGATCGAAAACGGTGCAAATGCGAATGCGCGGCAATGTGACGGATGGAGCGTCCTGCATCATGCCGTTCGGCGCGGAAATGCGGAAATGGTCCAGTTTTTCATTCAGAACGGTGCGGATCCCAATGTTGCGGATGAAGACGGTGAGACGCTCCTGCACACTGCTGCGTACTCGGAGAATGCCGGGATCGTGCGGAGCCTCCTTGAAAACGGAGCCGATCCCAATGCCGCTGACGAAGACGGATGGACGGTCCTGCACGCAGCCTGCCGAAGCGGGAAATTGGAGATCGTGCAGCTTCTGGTCAACGATTTCAACGCGGACGTTCACGCTGCGGACACGGACGGGGAAACGCCGCTCGATTACCTGCGCAGCCTGATCGCCGAGGCGGAAGACGATTTCTCGCTTGAGGAAGAGACTGCCCGGCAGGTCGCAGTGTGGCGCGAAGTGGAGACGTTCCTCCTCTCGGCAGAATGAAGCGCTGCGGGGCGCCTGGATGTGATGGGAACTGACGAGATCGGACGAGCAACTGAAAGTGGAGAAAACGAAATTGGATTTTTACCTTTTGACGAGACTTTCAAGGAGCGGATCCGGGGGGGCTTTGGAGGCGGAGCGGTCGGAGACGCACTGGATCGCACTGTTTTGTGCGCTCAAATTCCCCGACGATTTCCGTGCCGGAGTCCTGCTTGCCGTCTATATCTCGGGAGATCGCGACTCCACGGCCGCAGTTGCCGGCAACATTTGGGGGACCCGTCTGGGGATCGAGGCCATTCCATCCGAGCGGCGCGAAGGTCTCCAGGGAAAAGAGGTCCTTGAACGCATCACGGAGGATTTTTGCCTTCAGGATCCTGACCTGCCGGACGGGGAGACCCGCTACCCGCCGCGTTTTTGAAAGGATACCGTTCCCATGCACCTCACGCAGCTGGCGTTTCCCTCTCCGTTGGGGATCCTGACTCTTTGGGCGTCGGAAGAGGGACTTTTCCGAGTCGATTTTGATGAACGGCCTCTGGTTTCTTTTTCGCTCATGCCTGCCCTTTCAGACTCGGTTTCAGACTCGGTTTCAGACTCGGTTTCAGACTCGGTTTCAGACTCGGTTTCAGACTCGGTTTCAGACTCGG
Source organism: Thermoguttaceae bacterium (assembly GCA_017403345.1). Taxonomy (GTDB): domain Bacteria; phylum Planctomycetota; class Planctomycetia; order Pirellulales; family Thermoguttaceae; genus RGIG3701. The sequence goes on along the minus strand of JAFQOH010000073.1, from coordinate 5,240 downwards.
TTTCAGACTCGGTTTCAGACTCGGTTTCAGACCGTTCCGGGCGGATCCTGACGCAGGCTGCGCGTGAGCTGGCAGAGTATTTTGCCGGGGTGCGCCGAGATTTTTCCGTCCCGCTCATGCCGGAAGGAACGCCGTTTCAGCTGGAAGTCTGGAACGCTCTGGGCAGGATCCCGTACGGAGAAACGCGCACGTACGGTGAGCTCGCGCGGCTGATCGGGAGGCCGAATGCTGCGAGAGCGGTGGGGATGGCGAATCATCGAAATCCCCTTCCGATCTTCATTCCGTGCCACCGTGTCGTCGGCATCTCCGGACTCTCCGGCTACGCGGGCGGACTGGAACGTAAACGTTTTCTGCTCGAACTGGAAAATGAAACGCGCAAAACGGCCGTTTTCTGACACGCGTACCAGTTTTATCGAGAACACAGAAAGGACGCGGAGACACACTGATTTTTAAACACGAAAAAAGGAGACTTTATGTCTGAAACACTCACTGGTCCGAAAACCGTTTCTCCGTTTTGGAAAGTCGGAAAATTCTTCCTTTTCGTTCTGCTTGGATTTCTGGTCTTTGGGATACCAGTGAAGGATCCCGACTTTTTTGAACTCCGATTCATTTACTGGTCGGACTGGATCGCGCTGGTGCTTTTTATTCGGGCACTTCTCGTTCCGTTTGAGACGCGGATACTCCGAACAGCGCGAGTCGGCTGCCTGATCCTGCTCTTCCTGATGCTCGTATTGTCTTCCCTGCCGAATGCCTGGCACGCGGCTATCCGGATGCAAAACAATAATAATTTGAAAGGCCTTTCCCTTGCGTTCCTGGAGTACGCGGAAGAGCATGACGGAACACTTCCTCCGCACAGAGTCGGAGCGGAACCGGACGCAAACGGACACTTCCCGCACTCGTGGAGAGTCTATCTTTTGCCGTACCTTGGAGAGAATGAGCTTTTCGGAAAGATCCGCCTCAACGAGCCGTGGGACAGCGCGTGGAATCGGCAATTCCATGACCAGATGCCGAAAGTGTTTCGGAATCCGTACTTTTCCCAAACGTATTTTCCAGGTCCCGGAAGAGAAAAGATCCCGCCAAAAAGCGCGTCTTCCTACTGTGTCTGCGTTGGCGAAGGTGCCCTGTTTCCGGAGAACGGCCCCGGCCCGAACGTTTCAGAGTTCACTGGTCGGGAGCGCTTGACATTCCTCATCGCGGAATCGGATCCTGCCTGCTGGATGGACCCGGCACACGATATTTTCTTCCCAGCCGCATTCGCAGATCCCGCTGTCCCGCGCGGCTTCCGGATCTATGGAAACAGCTACAAAACATTTTCAGTCAGTATGCTTGACGGCTCCGTCCAGAATACCGACGACTTCAAGGATCTCCTGAAGGAACTCGATGCTTCCAGCGAAGATCCGTCTCGCTCAGAACATTAGAAGAGCGTAGAAAAGAATCGAACCAGCGATCAGCGACACCCCAAACGCGATCCGGAACGGACGAAGAGAAGGTACTTTCCACGTTCCGGATTCTGTGAATTCGATTCCGTATTGGCAAAGGAGCGCATCAAGTACCTCGCTTTTTCGCGGATCTCGCACATTGAGCAGGACCGTGGCGAGCTTCCCGTCTTTTCGATTTTCGAGAAATTCCTCTCCCCGACGTGTCCAGCACGGAGTTCCGTCGGCGGACAAAAATTGGACGAACGCTCCGCTTTGACTGCTTTTCCGAATTCTTCCGGGGCAAATCGGCGCGGACTCAAGCAGGCACACCAGCCGACGTGTTTTCCAAAACGCGCGGGAAAGCGGAAGAATGCACCAGATCAGACAAAAAAATCCCACGAAGCAAAGCGAGAACATCCATTGGGGACCGTCAAAAATTTTTAAGTTCAGGATACGAAACAGAAAACAGCCTCCAAACGCGAACAGCATGCCGGTTCCGAATCCGCGCATTACCAGTGATTCTGAGGGCGTTCGGAACATTGGAAGCGCGTAAATGAAGAAAAGTTCCCGAATATTCCACGGAACCTTGCGGAATGAATGGCGAAACACCTCTCCCTGTGAATTAAAACGCAGAGCTGCCAGTTCTTCTTCACGCATGAAACGTACCCACCTCGCTTCATCCCAATCGCACAGCGACTTAAAAAGCTTTCGATGCTGCGCGTATCCGCACAAAAGGAGTACACCGACCCCGCCAAGCAGAAAGAACAGCGTCAACCGCATGGATAACGGAGCGGTTTCTGCGCCCAAAAACAGTGTACCGAATGAAATAAAGATCACCCCCATTCCCAGAGTTACCAAACGGTCCGCCTTCATTGGGTCGTTGAGAGGAAAACGTGAACGGGCCATAAAAAACTCCTTTATCCGGCAAAACGCAACTTACTCCAAGGGGGTTTTACCTGTTTCGCCTGGGATCTCGCGAACATACCGCGGAACGGCATAACCGGGAAGACGCGCACGAAGTTCCTTCATGATCTTGCGTCCAACGGCTGGTTCCACTTCAAAATGAGCCGCTCCCTGGACCTGATCCAGCTGGTGGAGATAGTAGGGAAGAACGTGAAGCCGGATGAGTTTTTCGTATAGTTCCGCAAGGATCTCTGCCGAATCGTTCACCCCGCGTAGAAGGACCCCCTGCTGCAAGAGCGAGACTCCTGCCGAACGCAGACGCGCGACGGCCTCTTCCACCTCCGGAGTCAGTTCGTCCGGATGGTTCACGTGCAGTACAAAATAGAGAACCTGCGTAGAATTTTCCGAAAACAATTTCAAAAATTCCGAAAAATTTGGAGAAATTTTTTCAGGGGAAAAAATCGGCACACGAGTATGCGCACGAATCTGTTTCAGATGTTCAATTTTCTGAAATTCACGCAAAAGCCAGAAAAATAAATCATTCGGCAGCGTCAGAGGATCTCCTCCGGAAAGGATGACCTCACGAAGAGAAACGTCTTTTGCAAGCTGAAAAAGGGACTCTGCGTAGTGCTCCTTCCTTAACTCTGACGATTTGAATTCTGTGCGCGAGTGGCGTCGGAAACAAAAACGGCAATTCCCGCTGCATTCCATCGCAGAGATCATCAAAGCACGCCCTGCATACTTTTGAAGCAAGAATATCGGCGAAAAATTTTTTGTCGGGGGGGCTTGCTCTTGAAGCGGATTCGTAGTAAAATAGTCCCTCTCCCTAAGTTCATCCACAGCGGGAAGTATCTGACGCCACAGCGCCTCGTTTCGGCACGAATTCGCCGCGTTTGCGAAGTGCTGCGGTATCCGGGCCGGGTAGCCGGTCTCCCGTTCCGCGTTCCGTGCGTTTTCGCACTCCGCGGCATCAGAGCCTTTCAACTCCAGAGCATCCTGAAGCGTTAGCGCGGAAGGAAAGTCTTCCATTTCGGAAGAGCGGGTCTGTTGGGCGTTTGGATGAGACATGGATCCCAGGTTTTCAAAAAATTTCAATTTCCCTGAAGTGATCAAGTGCCGACGGCACCGCCGAAATGTAAAAGTCTCGTTGAGAGACGGGTACTTTTGCACTTTATCGGCAGAATAATTCGTTTAGTTAAACAGGAAGGACAAAAACTGTGGTCAGTATCAACACTAGCGATTTTCGCAAAGGACTGAAAGTTCAGCTCGAAGGCGACCCCTTCATCATGATCGAGTGCCAGTTCGTGAAACCCGGCAAAGGCCAGGCGCTCTACAAATGCAAGCTCCGTAACCTTCTGCGCGGAACGGTCCTCGAACGTACTTGGAAGAGCGGCGACTCCATCGAATCTGCCGACATTGCCGAGATCCAGGCGCAGTATCTTTTCCGCAACGGCGACTCCTATGTCTTCATGTGCACGGAAACTTACGAACAGTACGAGCTTTCCGCGGAACTCGTGGACGACAACTGGAAGTACCTCAAAGAGGAAATGAAGTGCGACGTCATGCTGTACAACGACAACCCGATCGGTATCACGCCTCCGAACCACGTCGTCCTTCTCGTCACCCAAGCTGACCCGGCCGTCCGCGGCAACACGGCAACGAACGTCACGAAATACGCCAAAGTCGAGACCGGCGCAGAATTTATTGTCCCGAACTTCATTGAAGAAGGCGACCGCATCCGCATCGACACCCGTACGGGCGAATACATTGAACGCGTGAAGGAGTAAATTCCGCACTGCGTTTTCTTTTTCAAACACCAAACGGCGTTTCCGCTCTTTCCGGAAACGCCGTTTTTTCGTCAGATGTCGAAAATAATGCTACAACTCCTTTACCATTTCGACAAACTGACTCAAGCTGACAGCACCGGGCAAGAGCTTATCTTCATTACGGAATACCATATAATAGCGGTTTGGCTACCCGCCGCATTCCGCCACGCTTGACCGAGCGCAATTTTATCGCGGCTATCATCGTTTTTTAGATGTTCGCCTTTTGTTTCGGCAAAGATAATTTTGCCGCTTTGCGTCATAACCATAATATCGGGGTAGTGCTTGATATAGCCATTGATCGCAAAGCCATGACGTGCAATGTTCCTATGCCACCAGCGTACATTGGGGAGCGCGGTCAGTTCCATAACCAAATCCTGCTCCAAGCCGTTCATATCTTCCTCGGCTTGATAGAGCGAGCCGCCGAACATATCCGTACTTCCCATAGGGTGAATTGCCATCGGCAGACGGAAGGACGGCTCGCACACGATTTTCTCTGTTTCAAGCCATTTTAAGAAGGTTTCCTTGTAGTGCTGTGTCAACAGACTTTCTATCTTGGCGCGGATTTTCGCAGCATAACCAAGAGGGGCTTTTTCCATCGCGGCAAGCTGCGCCTTATCCATATCGCCCACAATGCGGTCAATATAGGCTTGCAGTTCAGCAGCGTCCACCATATTCAGCTTGTTAAGCTGTTTGAACATCATTTCCTTACATTGACGGATTCTGCTTTCGGGCGGCAGATTATTGAAATACTCTTTGAAGTATCGTTGATCTGCGCTTGACATTTTGAATACCTTGGGCAAACCGCCCTCGCTCTGACGCACATCGACCTTTGCGATTTCATCATCTGCGGCGGCAAAATCAATGTCATAGGGTTTGCCTTTCAGCGTGAAGCCCTCGGCAAGCTGTTCACGTTCAAGCAGTTCCAAAGCCCCATCAACAAACAGGGATTGCGGAATAACGTGGAAAAACTGCGGGATAACCAAATCCTCTATATCCTCACGATACTGCGGATTGACATAGAATGTAGTAACCTTGTCCCGTACTTCCCACGGCAGAGGGTTAGAGAAAGGATCGTCCTCAACGCCTTTTCGGG
>JAFQOH010000011.1:0-4346 GCA_017403345.1 Thermoguttaceae bacterium | reverse complement strand
CTGCCGGAGTGGTTTCAGCTGCCGGAGCGGTTTCAGCTGCCGGAGCGGTTTCAGCTGCCGGAGTGGTTTCAGCTGCCGGAGCGGCTTCTTCCACGACTTCGATTTCAAGTGTGTCTGCCGGAGCTGGAGTTTCAGCCGTCGGTGCGGGTGCGGCTTCTGCCGGAGCCGGAGCTGGAGTTTCAGCCGTCGGTGCGGGTGCGGCATCTGCCGGAGCAGGTGCTGGAGTTTCAGCCGTCGGTGCGGGTGCGGCTTCTGCCGGAGCAGGTGCCGGCGTTTCAGCGACCGGAGCGGGCTGGACGGCTTCGGCGGCAGCGTTTGCGTCATTGCCGGCAGCGGGAGCCGCGGGAGCTTCGACGGCAGCCGGAGCTTCGACCGGGGCGGTTTCGGCAGCGGTTTCCATAGTTTCCGTAGTTTTCGCAGTTTCCGCGGCATCAGCGGCATCAGCGGTCATCGCGGCTTCGGCGTTCTGGAGAGCCGAGAGTTTCTTTGCTTCGCGGTACTCGCCGAGGTTCTGGAAGCAGAGCGCGAGCACGATCCCCATCGCGACACAGCATCCCAGTGCATTCACGGCAGCCTGGCAGGACCACCAGCGGGCGATCCCGGTGCTTCGGCATCCGCCGCAGCTGGAAGCAGTCTGCGCGGGGACTTTCAGTTCGCCGCTGGCGAGCTGGTCGTCAAGGACTTTGCGTTCCGTGCGTGCGTCGCAGATCGCATGAAGGATGAGCAGGACGATGGTTCCGGCAGCAAAAACGCCAACATGCAGCGCGAAGAAGTGCGTGAGCGTCAGATTGTTGATCCCGGAACCTCCGCAGGCCAGCTCGTAGAGCATCTGTCCGACGAACGGGATCTGGGTGAGGTACTTCACGCGGACGAGCGTCGCGCCGTAGGCGTTCTGGGTCCACGGAAGCAGGTCGCCGGTCAGGCACGCGGCGAGACCAAAGAAAAAGATGAGCATCGAAAGCCAGAACGTGAGTTCGCGCGGCTTGCGGTACATTCCGAAAAGGATGAATCGGATGACGTAGATCATCGCGACGGCCATGAAGACCTGAGCGGAATGGTGATGGATCCCGCGCAGGAGCCAGCCGCCCCAGAGGGAGTACTGGATGTGGAAAACGCTTTCATACGCGGTTTGGGTGCTTGGACTGTAGTGCATCCAGAGGATGAAACCGGTGATGCACTGGACCGCGCAGAGGAAAAAGAGGATCCCCGGCCACATTTTCATGTCCATGAGCGTCTTGACCCAGCGTCGGTTGCCGACGGCCTTAAGCAGCGTGAAGAATCCGGTACGGGATTCCAGCCAATCGAAAATTTTATTAAACATAATGGATCTTCTTTGATTTTCAAAATTTGAGTATTGTAGTTTCCAGCTTCAGACTGACAGCCGCAGCTAATAGCTAATAGCTAATAGCTAATTGCTAACTGCTAACTGCTAACTGCTAACTAAGCCGGGATCTTTTCCGGATTGTCGCTTTTGAAGCACATGTACTGGACGTAGATCATTCCGTCTTCGGCAATGCGGGCTTCCAGCTCGTCCATGTCGCGCTTGCAGGGATTCGGCGCACCGATATCTAGGCGTTTGCCGTCCAGATCGAAGTATGCGGAATGGCTCGGGCAGAAGAATTTCGTCTCGGCTGCTTTGAAACCGACGGTGCTTCCCATGTGCGGGCACATCGTGTGGAGGACCTTAACGGCATTTTCACCGACACGGCGAGCGAAGATCGCGCCTTTGACGCTCACTTCTTTGGACCAGCCGTCCACCAGCTCATCGCGAATGGAGACCAGCAGCGGAGTTCCATCTTCGGGGAGTTCCGCGAACGTTCCGACCGGATACTCTTTCACTTCCGCGCCGGCTTGCTCTTTGGAGGCGTCGAAATGTTTTTTGACCGGAGTCAGTATGGTGGAAGCCGCCGCCATGACAGCCGGGGTGACTGCCGCAGCCGTGAGGACCACCGCTCCTGCCTGCGCCATAAAGCAGCGCCGCCCAGTCGGGAGTTCCGAAACGCTCTGTACGCTGGAGCACCCGCAGCCGCAGGATTTTTTAACGTCGTCTTTTTCAGTATTGCTCATAAATCGTTTCCTTTAATTTAAAGTCCATGTACCGAAAACTCTCGATCCCGGCACACTTTCAGTTTTTGTGCGTTAAGTCGTGAAAAAGGGCGCACAATGCGGGGAGGACGCGTTTTTGCGCTTCCGTCATGGACGTCCCAAGAAATGCGCCCGAGGCGTTTTTGTGCCCTCCGCCGCCGAACTGACCGGCAACCTGTGCGACGTCGTAGTTTTCACGGCTGCGAAAATTGAGCCGGACCCCATTTTCAACTTTCGTGAAGAGGCAGGCGACATCCACGCCCGACGTCGTCAGAAGGAGATTCACCATTTCGGCCGTGTCGCTCATCTGTGCGTTGGCGCGGTTGAAATCTTTTTTCTCGAGTTTCGAGTACGCCAGCCGACCGCCGCATTCCAGCGTAAAATTACGGGAAAGCGCTTCTAGGAGCCTCATGCGGCCCGGCGCGTAGTTCTCGCACGCGAAGCGGTAATGGCGTGCCGTCGAGGCGCCCGATTCCATCAAAAGCGCCGCTTGACGGAGGGTATCTGGACGCACGGAGGGGAAACGGAACCACCCGGTGTCGGTGGCGATGGCAAAGAAAAGGAAGTCCGCGATGCTGCACGACGCTCCCTCTTCACGCAGCGTAAGCGGGACGTGCAGCGACTCCAGAAGCTCCATGACCAGACACCCCGCGGCTGGCTGGGACGGATCGGAAAAAGTGTGCGGCGTCAGGCGGTCTGCGAAGGCGTGATGGTCGAGCACCAGGACTTTGAAGTGCCCCGAGTCTGCCAGTTCCGATATGCTGCGGAGCTGAGAACGGGAGGAGGTATCTACGATCAGCAGCGTGTCGTAGGTCTGTGCTTCGGGGCGGGACATTTTGCGCGGATCTGGTTCCGATGCTTGATCGCGTGTCCCGTCGAAAAAGCGGATCGCGTCGAAATCTTTCCCGAGAAAACGAAACGTTTCGGCCGGCGGATCCGGATTCACCACCGTCACGGTATACCCAAGAGAACGGAGTGCGGCCGCAAGCGCGAGTTCACTGCCCAAAGCATCCCCGTCTCCGCGTGCGTGGGAGGAGATCAGGATCTTGCGGGAGTCCTGGAGAAGGGATACGAATTTTTGCCAGCACTGGGCCATGGGGTACCTTTTCGGGATGGAATGATGGGCGAACGGGAACGTACGGCAAACGGGAACGTACGGCGAACGGGAATGAGACGGAGCAGGATAAACTGCCATTTTTGTGCAAGCCCATTCTCTCCTATTTTACCAAAATCTAGTTTTTTGTCAAGAACGAACCGCCAAAAGTGAAAAATAAAACGAAAAAACTTTAAAATTTTAGGTTCATCCGGCAACTGCGTACCAGTTTTATCACTGAATACACTGAACACACACAGAGAAACACGGATCTTGATTCAAAAAGCAGCAAAAAAGACGGCTCGAATAAATTTTTAATTTTAAAATTCATTTGCGTCTTTTCGTGTTTTCCGTGAAATTTGTGTCAGGGCACGTTCCCTGCTTTTTTCCTCTCTTTCTTTTCTGTGTGTTGCCGTGCCTCTTCTGCGCACTCAGTGGTGTGATCGGAACCTGGATCTGTACGCACTTTCCAGAAGAGCCCAATATTTTTGATAGCCTTTGGGTGTTTTTCGCATTTTTTCGAGTTTTTAGTGTTTCCTTTCAGGGGCTTTTCAAATTTTCTCAAATTTTCCAAGAAATATCTTAAGTGTCCCCTTGTTATTATTTTCGTTTGAGTTACACTGAAAAGAAACTGAAAAGAAAAGGTGCGTTTTCCCTGAAATTTTTCCCGATCCAGAGGCGTTTTATGACTATTAACTCGAAAGCGAACAAAAGCATTCGTTCTCGTGTGCTGCGCATAGAGTCTCTGGAGAAACGGGAGATGCTTTCTGCCGCGCCGATCGATGATACTTATACGCTGGAGACCGGCGGAACGCTCATTTATCAGGTCGTGGAGAATGAAACGAAAAACGCGGGAACTTCTGCGAATATTGGCGACAGAGACATCAGCAGCGGCGTACCGGTCGATGTTTCGTTCGAGCTGCCCGCAGGAAGTACGATGCCGGAGATCTCGATTTCTGACGACCTGAAGGCGCGGGTAGACAATTCTCCGAACGGGCGGATCGAGATCGAAGACTGGACCGACGCTGATTACGATGACCTGGTGATCGACATTACTTTCATCCCCTTTCAGTCCGGCGAGTCGTTCGTGCCGTCCTGTTCGGGATGCTGCGAGACTTCCATTGCCGGCGGGGTCGGATACAGTGCACCGCAGGGGCAGGTCGCCTTT
>JAFQOH010000072.1:0-3238 GCA_017403345.1 Thermoguttaceae bacterium | reverse complement strand
GACGCGCCGCCTCCCAAAAGCGATGCGAGACGCGACGCCTCCCAAAAGCGACGCGAGACACACCGTCTCCCAAAAGCGACACGAGACGCGCCGTCTCCCAAAAGCGATGCGAGACGCGCCGCTTCCCAAAAGCGACGCGAGACGCACCGCCTCCCAAAAGCGACGCGAGACGCGCCGTCTCCCAAAAGCGACACGAGACGCGCCGCCTCCCAAAAGCGACGCGAGACGCGCCGCCTCCCAGAGCCGCCCGCGCAGCGAGGCGGCTTCGCCGCCAAACAAGTCCAGCCGAATGAGAGACGGGCCCGAACTCACCGTCTCACTTGCCTGGGTGGATCACGTTTGCGGAACCGGCAGTTCTGCGCCTCGTTTTGTGGATCTTCCGCGTTCGCAGTGCGTCCGCATTTTCTTTTTCTTCTTCTGCGGCCTCCTCCTGCGTTTGGATACTTCCAGATGACGGAAGAAGCTGCGCACGGCGTTCTTCCTGTGTCGTGTAACGGTAGTAGACCTGGAGGGTGAGCGCCCCCATCGCCGTCACGTAAATTCGTCCGCCGCCGCCCATTTCAAAGTAAACGTCCTTTTCCGGATCCCAGCTTCCTGAGAGACAGTCGTCTCCGCGCCGTTGGAGGCGAACGAGTTCGTTTCGGACGATCTCATTCCAGATCTCCCACTCTTTTCTGCCGTACTGCTGCATCGCGAGCGAGCATTTGTACCATGAGTAGAAATCCGGAACGCGTTCCGACTCCTTTTTTCCTTCCCACTCTGCCATTGCGAATTTTGCGAGCCGTTTTGCTCCGAGATGCACGTAAGCTGAGTCGCCGGCATCGAGCAGGAACTGGCGGACGAGCAGTCCGATCCCGGTCAGCGCTTCCGTCGTTCCGCCCATCGTCGTCGTGTAGCGCGTTTCATCGCCGCGAGTGTGCTTCGCGTAGAACATCGAGATCTTGTCAATGGCGAGCTGCGGGATCTTGTATCCAGCCTCCTTCGCCGATTTCAGCGCAAGGATCTGCCAGCCGGTCACCGACGTGTCGCTCACCTCCTCGGGGTCCATTTTGTAGCGCCAGCCGCCGTCGATGTGCTGGATGCGCAGAATGAAATCGATCGCCTGTTTCATGGCGCGATAGTATTTCGGCGGGATCTCTTCCCCTTCTGCTTTCGCCAGTGCGCACGCTTCTGCAAGCGCAAATGCTGCGATCCCGTGCTCGTACATGAATTTTTCATGGTAGTGGCCGGAACCGTCGCTCATCGGCGTCACGATCGCGCCGCGGCGGTCCTGGAGCTTCACGAGCCAATCGAGACCGTGCGTCACGTTTTCCGAGTATTTGTGCTCGTTGAAGAAGTAGTGGCCGCCGGCCTGAAACGCCAGAACTGCCAATCCCGTCGTTGCGACTGAGTAGTCGGGGGCGGAGTCCATGCAGAGCATTCGGCCGTGCGTCTCCGCACTTTCGGCGGTTTCCGGAAGCGCATCGGTTGCGGCGATCTCAGCGCTTTCAGCACTTTCAGCGTCTCCAGCACTTTCCAGGGAGTGGGTCAGGTGGGGGTAGGCGCATCGGCAGCATTTGCTTTCGGGGTCAAGACAGTATCGTCCCCAGGAGCCGAAAGTTTCCACGTTTCGTCCCTGGTGTTTGCCGCGGAAGGTGCACTGATGCCGAGCGAGCCATTCCAGCGCGCGTGCGGCAGCCTCTTCGGAAGCCGCGTTTCCTCCGACGTCCTCGATCCAATCGAGTCGGTCTTCTTGAGTACGTTTTTCGTACAGTCCCATTGCCTGGACGCATTTGTCCTCAAAAGTTCCCAGTGCCCGCACGCTTGCCTGCTGGTCTTTGGAGATCTCGATCTCGCAGACGTTCCAGAGATTCCCGAGCTTTTCAATGTCCGGCCGGAAGGTTCCGATGACCTGATTTCCGTAGTAGATCCGGACGGTTGCGTCGGATCTCGCCAAAGAGTCCGTCTGCAGCTCGCTCTGCTGGGAGTAGTTGTGGACGTAGTATCTGTAGGTTCCGGGCACGACTCCCAAGACCGTGATCGTTTCCGGTCCAAATCCGTTGCTGTCGTCAATGTCGAGGTTCACGAACTCGCTGTCCACGTTTCCGCGGTTTCCGTAGCTGATGTGGAAAGAGCCGTCATTGGGGAGGGGGCCTTCAAGGTGTGCGTCCAGGTCTTCCGGTTTGCGTTCCCATGAAAGCACGACGCGGATCTGCCCGTCCGCCAGACCCGGTGAAAGCAGGATCCGGACCGGTATTTCACGGGAGGCTGAGTCGAAACGGTAGGAGATGAACCCGTCTGCAGACGCCTCAAAGGACTGAAGACCATCCGGGAATCCAAGAAGCTCAAATTGGCCGTTCGGGCCGCTTTCCGCCGTAAATTTCGTGCCGGGGATCCGGAGCGTTGCACCCGGAATGGGCTTTCCCGTCGTCGCGTCGCAGATCTCGCCCGAAAGACGGCAGTCCGTCAATGGACCCGCACTGTCCACCGCCACGAGCTGAACGTCTCCGATCGTGCGTGATGTGTGTACCAGCTGAATGGCCTCGCGGGAGGTGAGCGTGATCTCGTCCTCGTTCTGCAAATCGCGTATCCGCCATCCAAATGTCTGGACTTGACCTACCTGATCCGAGGAAAGTTTCTCCTCGATCGTCGTTTTTCGCTGACCGTCCGCATACGAAACCGCCAAACGCCCTTTTTCTTCCGGAGTGTACGTCAGAAGGATCCGTTCCGGTTCCAGAACGTCGCGCACGATCTCAAAATCACTCTGAACGTTTGCGTAGCTCATCACCATCTGCTGGTACGTCCAGGCTCCAAGCAGACACGCAAGCAGCACGACCGCAAAAGACGCATTCGCCAGCCATTTGCCTTTCTGAAGCTGACGCCGTGCCTGAAAATGAAGCCCTAAAAGCTCTTCGCGGAGAGTCAGTTCCTCTTCCGTTTCGTTGCCGCGCAGTTCCGGAATGAACGTGTTCGCCTGCTGCATCAGGTAATTGTTCGACGGCGTGAAGACCATTCCGAAAAAACCAGGTGCGGAAAGGACGGGCGGTTCGATGCGTTTCCCGTTCGGATCAAAGATCGCGACCGGCGGCTCGATCCGACTGCCATTCAAAAAGCCCCTGACGCTCGGCTCGACCCGCTTTCCATCCGGCAAAAAGCCCCTGACGCTCGGCTCGACCCGCTTTCCATCCGGCAAAAAGCCCCTGACGCTCGGCTCGGTACGCTTTCCATCCGGCAAAAAGCCCCTGACGCTCGGCTCGGT
>JAFQOH010000071.1:0-16150 GCA_017403345.1 Thermoguttaceae bacterium | reverse complement strand
CGGAACTGGATCGATTATTTACTTAACGCAAATCAAAAAACGGAGGCAGAAATGGACAAATTGCTGACCCGCACGCCGGGGTTGAAACAGACGCACCAGATCTACTCGCGCTTCACTCGCGACGAGCGCCGCCGTGAACTCGCCATTGCCCGCGAAAAAGCCATCCGCGACGAAGCCGCTCATCTTGAATACGCACTCGACCAAGGCTTTCAGCAGGGGCACGCGGAAGGTCTTGCGGAAGGTCTTGAGGAAGGCCGTGAAGAAGGTCTTGCAAAAGGTCTTGCGGAAGGCCGTTTCAAAACGATCTCAATGCTTCTTGAATCGAAGTTTCCGGAAGAATTCACGGAGTCGGAACGAGAGAGGCTTCAGAAGGTTACGGATCTTGAACGACTTGATGACGTGATCCGTTCGATCCTTTTTGCGGCATCGTATTCGGAGATCGCCTCGATTTTTTAGTATTTTGGGGTAAAAATCGCAATGGGATCCGGTAGATAGATGCCGGATGGACCTTTGTTTTACTATGAACAAAATATTTTTTGTGCGTTTGCCCCTCCTTGACAAAAAAGCAAAAAGTAGTAGAATTTGTGTATTATGAAAAATCAAATTGTGAAAATTTATGGCTTTCAGTACTGCTTCGCGTATTTCTCGTTTACCGGGAAACGCTGAAGTCCGGACTGTATTGTTGTTTCGGACCCGGCGTTTCCTTCAAATCGCGGCGGTTCCGTTTTTCAAAGTTTCAAAATGAAAGATCCAAGCCGTCGGTGAAGAGTCCGGGGGCTTTTTTTGTTGGATTTTTCATCAGTAGAAGATATAAAATTTGAAAATTCAAAAGGAAACTAGAAAAGGAATCAGACCATGGACCTGAACCTGCAGTCTCTTCGTCATGAGATCGACCGGTTGGACAATTCGATCCTTCAGATGCTTCAGAAACGTTTGGAGGTTGCGCGTCTTGTTGTGAAATTCAAGCGTGAGCAGCATCAAAACGTGAATGTGCCGGAACGTGAACTTCAGATCCTTGAGAGCTTGAAGGGACGTGAACGTTCGCTTCTTTCTGCGGAAGTCATCGAAGAGATCTACCGGACGATCTTCAAGGAAAGCAAGCGGCTACAGTCGGAAGGAAAGCCGCTGATCGCGTTTCAGGGTGAGCATGGTGCATTTAGTGAAGTTGCGGCGCGCAAGTGGAACAGTGACCTTGCGCCGATCCCGTGTCAGACGGTCGAAGAAGTTTTTGAAGGGGTGAAGATCGGTTCCTACGATTACGGTATCGTGCCGATCGAGAACACGGTCGGCGGTATCGTGAGCCAGATCAACGCGCATTTGCTTGCGAGTCAGCTTTTCATCGTTGGAGCTGTCGAAATGTCGGTCGAGCATGCGCTTCTGATCGTGCCTGGGACGGACCATCGGACGCTTCGGAAGGTATACTCGCAGCAGGCGGCACTGACGGAATGCCAGACGTTCGTGGATCTGATGAAACTCCAGCCGGTCGCGTACTACGATACTGCCGGCGCTGCGAAGATGCTTGCGGAAACGTGGGAAGAGGGAGCGGCTGCGATCGCGAGTGAACTTGCGGCGCGCTACTATAATCTGGAGGTTTTGAAGATAGGGATCGCAGATGCACGCAACACGCGCACGCGTTTTCTCATCCTTGCCCGGAATCCGCAGGAGGAAGGCGGAAACCGCTGCTCTGTCACGTTTACGATGCCGGATCGTCCGGGAATGCTTTTCTCGGCAATGAAGATGTTCGCAGAGGCGGAGATCAATCTGACGCGCGTCACATCGGTGCCGACCGAGCAGGGGAACTATGCGTTCTTCATTGATTTTGCCGCGGACGGAACGGAGGAGCGTGTGACGAAGATCCTGAATGAGATCTCGTGTCAGGCGGAATCGTATCGTTACTTGGGCTGCTACACGGAGATGAGCCGTTAGTTTGTACCGCACAACTTTGTACTGCGGCAGCGGCATGCTGCTCTGAAATGGAGAAATTTTGGGGAGAGACAGTATATTTTCTGTCCCTCCCCCTTTACTTTTTAGGAGGAATTTGGTAAAATTCAAGTACGTAGTGTGTATTTAGAGTTTCCTTTAACTTCAGGAGAGGTCACCAATGTCCGAAGAATTCTTCCAGTGTGAACCGTCGCGACCGACCATTGGGTCGCAAGATCAGAAAAATGGGACGGCCGTATATGCTCCCGGTACGGAATTTGACGGTTGGCGGCTTGAAGAAAAAATCGGACGCGGCGGTTTGGGGGAGGTCTGGAAAGCTCGTGACCTGGACGGGGAACGTGACGTTGCCATCAAGTTCGTGCCTCGTGATATTCAGAATTTTGATTCGGAAATGGAACGCGTTCGCAAGACGTTTCAGACGATCCATGCGCTTCAGCACTCTAACATTTGCCCGGTTTACGGAATGCATCAGCATGATGATTTTGGTGCGTATCTCGTGATGAAATTTCTGAAGGGCGTCAGTCTGGAATTTCTTTTGCGCCGCAAGCAGAAACTGCCGCTGGAGCGGGTCACGAAAATTTTGGTGCCGGTCGCGAAGGCTCTCGACTATGCGCATCAGCAGGAGGTCGTTCACCGCGATGTCAAACCGGCCAACATTATGCTTGATTTTGCCAGAAACTCCGACGGGTCTCTGAACTTTGAGGAACTGAAAGACGTTCAGCTCATCGATTTCGGTCTGGCGGCGGAGTTTCGGCGGAGTATGTCGCGCGTTTCTCAGATCCGAATGCCGACTAGCGGAACGCGTTCGTACATGAGTCCGGAACAGTTTCGCGGACGGCTTCAAAATGCGTTTTCCGACCAGTACTCACTTGCCGTCGTTGCCTACGAGCTGCTTGCAGGCCATTTGCCGTTTGAGACAGATGACGATCAGACCCTGCGCGAGTGTGTGCTGAATGAAGCCCCTGAATGGGTCCCAGGGCTGGAATCGGCCGTTAATGAGGCCCTTTTGAAAGGAATGGCCAAGGAGCGGGAATCACGTTTCCCAACGTGCGAGGAATTTGTGCAGGCGCTCGCCAATAAACAGGCGCCGATAAACCAGCCATCGAATGACGGCGGCTCTCCGTCTGCCGGTACGCCCGCAGGTCAGAGCGGCCCGGTCAACGGCTGGCCAACTGGTACGCCCGCAGGTCAGAGCGGCCCGGTCAACGGCTGGCCAATTGGCACGCCCTCAGGTCAGCGAGGCCCGGTCAACGGTAGGCCCGTCGGTGCTCCTCCGGTGAGCGGCAATCCCGTTGGTGTTCCTCCGGTGAACGGCAATCCCGTTGGTGCTCCTCCGGTGAGCGGTAATCCTGTCGGTGTTCCTCCGGTGAGCGGTAATTCTGTCGGTGTTCCTCCGGTGAACGGCAATCCCGTTGGTGCTCCTCCGGTGAGCGGCCGTCCTTTGGGGAATGGTCCTCAGGGGCAGGGGTGGGAGAAAAGGAATCCAAAACAAAAAAATATTCTCTGGGATGCCGTGGAAGAGATTTTTGAAGATCCCAGAGGTCAAAAAGTTGGACAAAAACTCGGTGATCTGGTTCGCCATGTTTTCTGGAACATGAAACGGGATTGACCCGCGATTTTGGGGCGGCGGCAGGAAAATTTTTAGAGGATCTTTCCGCCGATTTGAAAAAACGGAAAATTTAAAAATTTTGGAATTTTATGGATCTTACGCTTGATTTCATTTACCTTGATGGTCCCGTTTTTATCCTGAATAAACCGGCGGGAATTTTGGTCCAGTCACCGCCAGGGATCGATTCTCTCGTGGATCGGATCAAGGAGCATGTGCGCAAACAGGACGGCCGTCCGGATGACGCGAATGTTTACCTTGGCGTTCCGCACCGACTTGATCGGCCTGCGACCGGCTGCATGATCTTTGCCCGCAATGTTCGCGCAGCGAAGCGCCTTTCCGACCAGTTCCAGATGCGGACCGTTCAGAAAAAGTACTGGGTCCTCGTTTCCGGTCTCGTTCCGGAAGACCGGGGCGATTGGGAAGATTTTATCCGTAAAGTCCCCGGCGAACCGCGCTCGGAGATCGTCACGTCGCGGCATCCGGAGGGACGCTGGTCGCTTCTGCATTTCACTGTGAAGAAACGTTTCCCGGAGAAAAACTGCACTTGGCTAGAGATCGAGCTGGAGACTGGACGCACGCATCAGATCCGGCTTCAGTCTTCTTTCCGCGGCTTTCCGATCCTCGGCGATACGCAGTACGGTTCGGAGGTCCCGTTTGGCGAGCAGTTTGAGGATGAGCGTCTGCGGGCCATTGCGCTCCATAGCCGTTCGATCAACATCAAGCACCCCATGCGTGAAGAGCGCATTTTTGTAGAGGCTCCGCTTCCGAAAACGTGGGCGGAATTTTTGGGTGAGGATCCGGAAACGCACTAGTTTCGGAAGATCGGACCGAAATTCTGAAGAGCGGAGAAACGAAAGACGGAAAACGAAAGACGGAAAACGAAAGACGGAAAACGAAAGACAAAAAAAGCGGGAAGGCTGAGATCCAGTTTCCCGCTTTTTTTATTGAGGAACGCGAACTACTGGCGGAAATTCATGTCGCACGTGACACCGCCGGCGGCCGGCAGGTAAGAGTGGAGCAGATAGTCCGCGACCATGCGCTGCGCACTGAATCGCCAAGCCATCGTCCGGAGCGAGTTGAGCATCCGCTCGATCCAGAGGTGCGGCAGTCCGTCCGCGTCGCGATGATAGTAGAGCGGAATGATCTGATTTTCCAGAACGTCCATGAGCGAGACGGCGTCGCGATTGTCGGTGATCTCGTCATTAACGTGAGCCGTTCCTTTTCCAATGGCGAAACCGTTGGTCCCGTCATACGCTTCCGCCCACCAGCCGTCGAGGATCGAGCAGTTCAGCACGCCGTTGAGAAGCGCTTTCTGACCGGAAGTGCCGGAGGCTTCCAGCGGACGGCGCGGATTGTTGAGCCAGACGTCCACGCCTTGGACCATGTGACGCGCGACGTTCATGTCGTAATCTTCCACGAAAACGAATTTGTTCTGGAAGTGCGGGTCCTTGCGGAGATTCGCGATCCGCTGAATGAATTCCTTGCCCGGCTGGTCGGCAGGATGGGCTTTTCCAGCGAAGACGAACTGGATCGGACGGTCCGTGGAATCCATGAGCGCCAGGAGCCGTTCCCAGTCGCGCATGAGGAGCGTCGCACGTTTGTAGGTCGCAAAACGCCGAGCGAAACCGATCGTCAGCGCGTTCGGATCGAGCTGAACGCTTTCCGTCTCACCGCGCCGGCCAGCCTGCCGTTCTACGCGGCGCTGGATGAATTCCATCATCAGCGATTTGAGCGAAACGTGCGTCTCCCAAAGTTCGGCAGGATCGATCTTTTTGATGTCCTGCCACGGCTCGGCAGTCCAGTGCGAGTCCATCCAGTTCGGGTCAAAGTATCGGTCAAAGAGCGTCTGCATCTGCCAGGCCATCCAGCTCTGAACGTGAACGCCGTTGGTGATGTGCCCGATCGGGACTTCATTTTCCGGACGGCTTGGCCAGAGATTCGACCACATTCGGCGGGAAACGATTCCGTGCAGGCAGCTGACCGCGTTGGCGTGGCGAGAGAGTTTCAGACCAAGGACCGTCATGCAGAACGATTCATTCTGATCGTGAACGTTCACGCGCCCCATCGCCATGAGCTGATGGAAATCGATGCCGAGTTTCTGCTGAAGCGGAGCGAGATGCTCGCCGACGAGTTCCGGAGAGAATCGGTCATGCCCAGCCGGAACGGGAGTGTGAGTGGTGAAGCAGGTCGCCTGTGCGACTTGACGGACCGCCTCGTCGAAGCTCAGACCGTCTTCTTCCATGCGGAAACGGACGACTTCGAGCGTTGCGAATGCACAGTGCCCTTCATTCAGGTGGAAAACGCCCGGATTGATGCCGAGTGCGTGCAGAGCCCGAACGCCGCCGATGCCGACGACCATTTCCTGGCGGATGCGCATTCGGCTGTCGCCGCCGTAAAGACGGGACGTGAGCGTTCTGTCGGATTCCTGGTTTTCCGGAAGGTCGCAGTCCAGGAGGTAGAGCGTGACACGGCCGACGTTCATTTTCCAAACGCTGGCGTAGATCGCATCCGAGGCCGTTTCGACTTTCACGACGAGCGGTTCGCCGTCTTTCATCACGCGGTTCATCGGAAGATTTTCGATATTCGTACGCAGATACTCTTCTTCCTGCCAGCCTTCCGCATTGAGATGTTGTTTGAAGTACCCCTGGTCATAGAACAGACCGACAGCGACCAGCGGGACGCCGAGACCGCTTGCGCTTTTGATGTGGTCTCCTGCGAGGATGCCGAGACCGCCGGAATAGATCGGGACGGATTCGTGGATTCCGAATTCCAGGGAGAAATAGGCGACCGGTTTGGATCCGAGGACGCCTACATTTTCCGCTGCCCATTTCGGACGCGAATTCATGTACTGATTCAGTCGGCGGTACGCGTAGTTGATCCGGCTTCCGAGGACCATCTCGCTGGCACGCGCTTCCAGCGTTTCGGGCGTGAATTCCCGAAGGAGCGCGATCGGATTGTGGTCCAGCTTCCGCCAGCGTTCCGGTGCAAGGTCACGAAACATTGCAACGACGTCCGGATGCCAGCACCACCATAAATTGTGGGCAATTTCCCAACATTTTTCGTATAGCGACTTCTGAAGAGAAGTTTTACTGCTTGATACGGTACTACTCATTTTTTATTTCTCCATGGATAAAATAGAAAAGGCCTCAAATTCATACAAAAAGTAAACCGCTCTGTCGTCGGTCACTGTTTTCGCGCGGCGTTTTCCGTCTGGCGTTTGCGAACCGTGTTTCCGGTGCGTGCATGGAGGAATGGTGTGCCGCAGAAAAAACAGAGTTTCAGAGCAGTACATTCCCATTATATCGAATTTCCTGAAAAAATCAAGAGGAATTTGGAAGATCGAAGAGAGAAAAAATCAATTTTTTCATTTCATGATTCGGAAAAATTTTAAATCGGACAGGAGGGACGAAATGCCGTTTAAGGGGAGCAGAAACTTCTAATTTTATCGCGCTTTTTAAAAAGCCATTTTGCGGCTGCGTTTTTCTTTGACGCAGCCGCTTTTTTCATTTTTGTTTCCATGTTTGACATTTACCGCGGATCCTGCTGGACGGACTCTCGCCATCTCAGCAGTATCTGGAATGCTTCGATCGGCGTCATCGTATTGAGGTCCAGCGACTTCAGTTCTTCGATGATCGGCGGGTCTTTGGGGTCAAACATGAGGTACTGAATGTTGCACGGAACTTTGGGACGGACTTTTTGGGGATCCAAAGTACGCAGAGGCGCACGGGGGCGGACGGCATCTTCTTTTTCTGAAGCATCCGTTCGCTTTTGCTCGAAGTTTTTCGGGAGTTCTGAGTTTTGTGGGAGTTCTGAGTTTTGTGGAAGTTCATCATCGGAGCCTTCCGTTAGTCTTTTTTCGTTCGCGAGCAGTTCGGCCTGGCGTTCTTCCATTTGAAGCAGCAGCTGCGAGGCGCGTTCAAGGACTTCGGACGGCACTCCGGCAAGACGCGCGACGTGGATCCCGTAACTTCGGTCAGCAGCCCCCTCGATGATTTTGTGAAGAAAGACTACTTCGTCGTTCCATTCACGGACGGCAACGTTTAGATTTCGGATGTTCCGGAACGTTTTGGAAAGGTCCGTCAGTTCGTGATAGTGTGTCGCAAAAAGAGTCCGGCATCGGATCTTCTCGTGCAGATACTCGATGATGGCCCAGGCCAGGGAGATGCCGTCGTAGGTGCTCGTTCCGCGTCCGATCTCGTCCAGGATCACGAGACTCTTTTCCGTCGCCATGTTCAGGATCCTGGCCGTCTCGGTCATTTCGACCATAAAGGTACTCTGACCGCGCGCCAGTTCATCGCTCGCACCGACCCGCGTAAAGATCCGGTCCACGATGCCGATCTTTGCTTCGCGTGCCGGAATGAAACTCCCGATCTGCGCCATGAGCGTCAGAAGAGCGACCTGCCGAATATACGTGCTTTTTCCGGACATATTCGGCCCCGTGATCAGGAGGATCTTGCCCCGCAGTTCATCGCACACGACGTCGTTTGGCACAAAATCTCCGTCCGGCGTCACCATGTCGAGCACAGGATGGCGTCCGTCGAGGATCTCCAGCTCGTTTTCTTCCGTGATCTCCGGCCGGCAGTAGTTTCGCTGCCTCGCAGTTTCTGCAAATGCGAGCAGAACGTCCAGTTCCGCGAGAACTCCGGCGGTCACGCTCATGCGCTGACGGTACTGGAGGGTGAGTTCCCGAAGTTCCGAGAAAAGCTGGTACTCCAGTTCTTTTTGCCGTTCATCTGCGGAAAGGACGAATTCCTCGTGCTCTTTTAATTCCGGAGTGATGAAGCGCTCTGCATTTTTGACGGTCTGTTTCCGAATGAAGTTTTCGGGGATCTTTTCCTCCTGAGATCGGTTCACTTCCAGATAGAAACCGAACACTTTGTTGTATCCGACCTTCAGATTCTGGATCCCGGTCTCCGCCTGGATCTTCGCCTGGTAATTCGTGATCCACTCCCGGCCTCCGTGTGCTGCGTTTCGCAGTTCGTCCAGCTGTTCCGAATATCCGGGCCGGATGACGCCGCCTTCAGTGATCTGGAGCGGCGGATCGTCAATGATCGCTGCTGAGATCATCTTTGTCAGCTCTGGACAGAAATCGATCTCACCGTTGATCCTGACGATCAGCGGACTTTTCATTTTCTGGATCAGCTTTCGGATCTCAGGGAGCATGGTGAGGGTCTGACCTATGGCGTAAAGGTCGCGCGGATTGGCACGTCTGGTCGCCACGCGAGTCAAGAGACGCTCTAGGTCGTAGATCCCGCGAAGATTTTTACGGAGTTCCTGACAGACATTCGGATCCTGCATGAGCTCTGCGACTGCATTTTGCCGAAGTTCGATCAGTTTTTTGCTCGTCAGCGGATTGGCGACCCAGTCAGCAAGCATACGCGACCCCATCGACGTCACCGCACAGTCGAGCGCCGCGAGAAGCGATCCGTCTCGTTTGCCTTCCCGCATCGTTCGGGAGATCTCAAGACTCCGCCGGCTCGATTCGTCGATCTCCAGCGTTTCTCCGGTACGGTAAGAACGGAGCGAGTCGATGTGTTCGAGCGATGCTTTCTGCGTTTCGCTCAGGTAGTCCAAGATCATGCCCGCGGCACGGATCGCCTGTTTGTCTTCCGGGACCTGGAGATCGAAACCGAAACCGTTCAGATTCATGACGCGGAAATGGTCCGTCAGCTTTTTTAGCGTGAAATTCAGTCCCGAGGCCCAATCCGGGCGCCGTGTGACCATCATTTTGTTCATGACCCAATCCGGCAGTTTTTCTTTTTCGCAGATCAGGCATTCGGACGGCATGATCCGCGCCAGCTGATCGTAGAGCCGGGTCCGCGGAAATCCTGCAGCAAAGAACCTTCCGGTCGACAGATCCACCCACGAAAGACCGACGCATGCTTCATCGATGACCGCGGAGGCAAGGTAATTGCTCTCCTTGGGATCCAGGAGAAAATCTTCCGTCAGAGTCCCCGGCGTCACGACACGAGTTACTTCGCGCTTCACGATCCCCTTCGCCTGTTTCGGATCCTCCATTTGATCACACACTGCGACGCGGTATCCGTTTTCGATCAGCTTTCCGACGTACGCTTCCAGCTGATGATGCGGAAAACCAGCCATTGGCATCGCGTTTTCGCCTTTTTCCCGGCTTGTCAGTGCGAGATTTAGTACCCGCGCTCCAAGACGTGCGTCCGTGTGGAACATTTCGTAGAAATCGCCCATTCGAAAAAGAAGAAGCGCATCCGGACAGGCTTTTTTGGCCTCGAAATACTGCTTCATCATGGGGGTCATTTTGACATTCGTGTTTTCTTCTGTGTTAGGCATGGGTTCGTTTCGAATGAGGAAAAGGGAGCGTGGATCTTGGACTCTGGATCCTGAAAATGAACGGACGTTCAAAAAACGAAAGTGACAGGACGCTTTTCGCCCAGTTTTCGGGTGTCGTTTGTTTTGACCCGTCAGTTTATTTTTTTGCGGCTGCGGCAGATCCTTCGGAATTCAAAGTGCCGGCTTTCAGGACCTGTCTGCGAGATGCGTATCTCGGCGTAGTCGCGCGGAAGGCAGGTTTCGATCCTGTCCGCCCACTCGATGAAGGTAAGTCCGCCTCCGTCAAAGTACTCTTCCGGTCCAAGTTCGAGAAATTCATCGTCATCTTTCAGCCGATAGGCGTCAAAGTGAAAGATCGGACGCGTGCCGGCGGTGTACTCCTGAATGAGTACGAAGGTTGGACTCGTGACGTCTTCTTCCGGAACGCCGGCAGATGCTGCAACTGCCTGAACGAAACGGGTCTTTCCCGCTCCAAGCGTACCGAGCAGCGAGATGACCGTGCCGTTTTCCAGTACGCTTTCAACGATTTTTCCCAGCGCGTCGGTCTCTTCAAGCGAATGGACGTCGCACTCTAGGCACACTCCCTGCATTTCTTCATTCCAACGGCCCGTCAAAAGGGCGTGCAGTGCTGGACGCAGATCAAGAAGATCCATGGACATTTCTCCCCTTTAAATGTTGAAAATGACTCGATTTTAACCTATTATACCATTTTTAAAAAAATCGCCTACCCACCCCCTGAAAATAATTTGAAAAACAGTGTGTGCAAATAGGCAATTTAGGTTGGGTTTTCTTGTTGCGTAGACTTGAAGGCGTGGTCCGAATAAATCAAAAGAATTGTATTTGACTGCACGATAAAAAGTGATGATAGAATGTGTGTGCATCCGTATTCCCGTTTTTTCGCGGATTTTCAGGAAGAAAAGAACCGAAAAAGAGCCGCGGGGATCCGCATTTTTTGGAAAATCATGAAGTCAGGAATTTCCCATGAGCAACAATGAATCCGTACAGGAAAATGTACCGGCCGAAAAGAGCACGAAAGAATGGTTTTTGTGGGGGATCACGGGAGCTTTTATTCTCCTGCTGGTCTACGCATACTGGAATATGTTCGAGAGTGCGATGGTAGAATGGAGTTCGAACGAGCTCTACTCCCACGGGTATCTGATCCCGATCCTTGCGGCCGTCATTTTGTACATGCGACGTCAGCCGCTGCGCCCTAGTACCGGAAAAGAACAGCTTGCCGGGGCGGGGATCATCCTTGCGGCATCGCTGCTTCGTGTTTTCATGTCTTCCTTCGAGACGGGCGACATGTACACGTTCGTCATTGCGTTTGTCGGCCTGATCCTTCTTGTCGGCGGCACTTCGATGCTCCGATGGGCGGGACCGATCGCGTTTCTGCTTCTTTTCATGTTTCCGCTGCCGCATACAGCAACACAGCAGCTGCTCGTTCCGATGCAGCGTTTCGCGACCACTGCGAGTACATTCGTGCTTCAGGTCGTTGGTTTTCCGGTCTTTCAGGACGGGATCACCATCAGTATCGGCACAAGTCAGATCAATATCGTGGAACAGTGCAGCGGTTTGAAGATGACGACCATCTTCCTTGCCCTTTCCATCTCGCTGATCCTGATCAACGAGCGTGAGTGGTGGGAAAACATCATCATTCTGCTCATGGCGATCCCGATCGCGCTTTTGACGAACATCGTGCGTATCGTCGTTACGGGAATGGTCATCTTCTTGTTCCCGGAAAGCGAGACGCTGAAAAAACTCGTACATGACGGTGCCGGACTCTGCATGGTCCCGCTGGCGATCGGATTCCTCGTCCTTCTCCAGTGGATCCTTTCCAACATTTTTGTGGAAGACGACGGACCCACACAGCTGGACATGATCGAGAACCCGAAGGAAGTGTTCTGGAAGGACAGAAAAACGATCCAGGACTAAGAACGAAAAACGTCCGGACCGGACAAGTTTCCGGAATGGGGTGCTCCAAAACACATAAAAAAACATTCAAAGAAAACCTTTTTGAATAAATTTGCGTAATGTACAGAAGATGAAGGCCGCATGATGCGCAGTTTCATCCGGCTGGCATGAGCAGATCGCCGTTCTGACGGAGTTTCTAGAAAGGAGTTTCCGGAAAGAACGGCTCGCTCCCGTGCAGGAAAACGGGGGCGGTGTTCCGACAGAAAATTTTTGTTGAATCATTCAACCACAGACAAAACAGGTGCAAAAGTGGAACAAAACTTCAACCAGCTTCCCGCAGAAGTGAATCCTCAGGGACGTGAACTTGCCGTTTCGCGCCGCGCGGGGGGATTTCGTGAACTTCAGACCTACAAAAAACAGCCCGACATCATCAATCGTTCGATCCGGCCGACAGACTTTGTGTTTGCTCTCCGTCGACGATGGGTGCTGAGCATGGTGCTTGGATTCTTTTTCACTACGGTCGTGATCCTCATCGCGTACCTTGCCATTCCGGTGGAATACAACGCGAAGGTCATGCTCCGTTTTGCGGAAGACCGTCAGTACATCCTTTTCAAACTTCCCTCGGAAAAACACTACCTGAACGACCGGAACGCGCAGGCAACGCTCATCCGAAGCAACATCGTGCTTGGTCCGGCCCTGCAGATGCCCGGCATTTCGAAACTGAAGTGTCTCCGTGACGAACCGGACAAAGTACACTGGCTGGCGACGCACCTGACCGTCGGATACACCGGCTCGGAGATCCTCCAGATCTCCATCAGCGGGGAAGACCGCGACGAACTGGTCAAGATCCTCACCGCCGTTCGAGACTCGTACATGAAAGAGATCGTGCAGGTCGAACGTGATTTGGAAACGCAGAAGCGAAACAACCTGGAGCGTGCCTACAATCATCTCGGAAAAATGAAGCAGCGCAAGGAGATCCAGTACCAGAACCTTGCAGACCGTCTTGGGGTCAGTGATTCGAAGAACGCGATGTACTCGAACCGTTTTGCGCAGGAGAACCTGGCGCACTGGCGTCAGCAGCGCGACATGAACCTCGCTCGCATCAACGGTCTGACGATGGAGATCAAGAAACGCTCTGCCTTTCTCGAAGCAATGGCGCCGGAAGAACAGGGGGCGACCCGTGAAGAGCGTGAAAATCTGAGGATCCAGCAGCGTGCGAATCTCATCCGATCGCTTACAGTGCAGGCTCTGAATGAGAATCCAACGATCAAGGAACTGCGGATGCAGTACGAAAACATTCAGGCGCTGTTGGAACGGGAACGCTCTGTCGCGATGGATCCGAATCATCCGAACATCAAGCGTTTGGAGCAGGCGCTGGAAGAATGCAACGCGCAGATCGCGGCTGTGACAAAGCGTTTGACTCCGGAGATCGCCAAACTCGTCCAGGCAAAGATCGACAATGAGGAGGTCCCGATGTCCCGTGCGGAGAAACTCGCCGAGACGATCGAATCGCTCAAGATCGAACTGGCTGTCTATCAGGCGGAATACGAATCTTGCGAGAAATCCTACCAGGCCGAACTCGCGAAAGCAAAGACTTCCGGTGAGACGACGGAACTTCAGAGTCTCCGAAGCGAGCTGGACCGCATGGATTCCATGTATAACCGAATGGGAACGCAGCTGGACGAGTGGAAGGTCGAAGCGCAGGCTGGACCGCGTGTCGAAACGATCACCGAGCCGGAAGCGCCGCGTCACAACAATCAGGCCATTAAGTACCAGACGATGGCTTTCCTGGGCCTCATGACTTTCGTTGGGACGATCATCGCCGTCAGCGGTTTTGACTTCCTCGGACGACGCGTCAACTCTTCCGACGAACTCAGCTACGGGTTGGGGATCCACGTCATGGGCGACCTGCCGCTCATTTCCCGCGGTGTACACCGTAATCGCGTGAATCAGAGCATTCAGGGGCTTTTGATGGAGTCGATCGACAATATCAGGACCGCGCTCCTTCACCGTGCTGAAGCCGACAACATGAAGGCCGTCCTTCTGACGAGTTCGCTCGAAAAAGAGGGCAAAACGACGGTTTCCAGCCAGCTCGCTGCAAGTTTGGCCCGTACGGGACGCCGCGTCATCCTGGTGGACGTCGACCTTCGCCGTCCGTCGTCCCACCGTATGTTCGACCGTCCGCTGAACCCGGGGCTTGCAGAGTACCTGCGCAAGAAAGTCTCGCTTGACGAAGTCATCACGACGACGCGCGTTGAGAATCTCTGGATCATTCCGGCCGGTACGCCGCACCCGGACGCCATTATCGCACTGGCGCAGGGGGACATGGAAGAGCCGATGCGTCTGCTCCGCGAGCAGTTCGACTTCATCATCGTGGACTCCGGACCGGTCCTGACCGACGCCGACGTGCTGGTGATGGGACGTCTGTGCGACGGCGTGATCCTCTCCGTTCTGCGCGACGTCAGCCGGATCCCGCTCGTTTACGAAGCCTGCGAGCGTATCCGAATGGTCGACATTCCGCTCATCGGAACGGTACTCAACGGCGTGAGCTTCGGAAAATACCGTCCGTACTATTCGAGCTACTCGATCGAAGTTTCGACGAAAGGCAAGTCGAAAGCAAGACGGCGCTGATCCTTTCTAGGCGTAACACGATCCATACGCAGCGGGTCCGCACCTGACCCGTTCTCCTTAAGGCGTTCTGTCTCGTCGGCAGGGCGCCTTTTTGACGTGATGAAACGGGAACGGAGCCATACCATCTCTGCCGCTCTCCCCCCCTTGCAATTAACTGAAAATATGCTATAATCGAAATCTGTATCTTTGCATACTTTTGAATCAAACTTTTTGCTATCCATTGGATTTGAGGCAAGATCATGAAAAAAATCATTCTTTTGTTCATTTTGTTCCTCCTTCCGGCTCTTGTTCTGGCGGAGGAAGCGGTTCGAACGTGGACGACATCGGCAGGAAAAGAGATCGTCGGCGTGTGGGAGATGGAAAAGGATACCGAAGAGGAAAAGATCCACATCCGTTCCAACGGCAAGCTCTACCGTGTGAAGGTGGAGAAGCTCTCCGAGGCGGACCAGACGTACATTGCGGAGAAGCGTGCCGCAAGCCGTTCCATTGACGATGACGCGTTCGAAGAAGTGGTCGAGGAGCCCGAGGCCGGCGAAAAAGCGATCGTGGTCGCGGATCGGGAAGGTTTGCGTGAGGAGGCGCATCGGTACGCGCTTTTGATCGGCGTGAACGAGTACAATAAGCCGATCTCCTCTCTGAAATTCTGCATGAACGACATGAAGTACCTTGCCGAGACGTTTGAGACGATTGGTTTTCAGCGCGAGAACATTACGCTCATGACGGACGAGTCGGCCTCTAATCTGCGTCCGACGCGCGCGAATATTCTGAATCAGGTCGAAATGCTCTGCGAGATGATGAGTCCGGAAGACCTTCTGATCATCGCATTCAGCGGCCACGGTGTGATGGTCGACGGGAAAGCGTACCTTTGTCCGGGTGACGCGAACGCGGAAAACGCGGATTCACTCGTTTCCCGCGACTGGGTCTACGAACAGCTGGAAACCTCACAGGCGGCGCAGAAACTCATGATCGTGGACGCGTGCCGAAACGAAATTACGATCGCGGGTTCGAGATCGTTCGGAAACGCGAGGACGCTTGAAGACCCGACGGGCGCGCAGGGAAAAGGGTTCGTTCTTCTCGCGTCATGCCGGCCGAAGCAGGTTTCGTGGGAGATTCCGGAACTGAAACACGGAGTCTTCACGCACTTTCTTGCCGAGGGTCTCCGCGGCGGGGCGAAAAATGACGAAGGTTACGTCTCCATTCTCGCGCTTGCGGACTACGCGAGCCAGAAGACCAAAACGTACGTCCACCGCAACCTGAACACACTCCAGGTCCCGATGGTCCAGATGCCGGACGAAATGACGAACTTCCTCCTTGCGAAGATCGACCGTCCTCCGTTACCGACCCTCGACGAACTGAAAAAACAGCTTGACGGCAAGTTTGAATACAAAATTTCTGAAGGTTCCGTCACCATCACAAAATACACAGGCTCCGCCGCCTCCGTCGAGATCCCCTACGGCGTCGTGGCCATTGGAGAGAAAGCACTCTACAAGTGCAAGAGCCTCACGTCGGTGACGATCCCCGACAGCGTGACGAGCATTGGATATGGAGCGTTCTGGTGCTGCGAGAGCCTCACGTCGGTGACTATCCCCAACAGCGTGACGAGCATTGGATATGAGGCGTTCTGTGGCTGCTCCAGCCTCACGTCGGTGACGATCCCCTACGGCGTCGTGGCCATTGGAGAGAACGCGTTCTTTGGCTGCAAGAGCCTCACGTCAGTGACGATCCCCGACAGCGTGACGAGCATTGGAAATG
>JAFQOH010000070.1:0-7758 GCA_017403345.1 Thermoguttaceae bacterium | reverse complement strand
TTTCCTCAACGAAAAGAAGGTTTGCGATGGATTGCAGCCAGAAGTACCAATTTGATCATTTAAGCAGCGGATGCAGAATGATGCAGGTCCGTCACTGGGCCTATGCGCTGCTTTTGTCAGGCACTATCCTGCCCATTTCCGCGGCACTCGGCCAGCATTCTGCCCATCCGTCCTATCTTCCTTCCGTTTCCGAAGCTTATTTTTGGGGAGATCGAAGCGAGGTCTATCCGGATCCGTATCGCGCGCCGGAGAAATTCTCGCCTGCGCCTGGCGAATCCCATCCGGTACCGCGTCAGGAAGTTCGAGCTCGAACACGTGCGGAACGCCGCGAACACATTCGCAGCCGATACATCACACCGGACACGTACCGTCCTCAAACGGAAAGTGTTCAGAACTCCGGATCCGAGCCTGCCAACTTCAAGTACCCGGCCCCCGAGCTGCTTGATTCCTTCCCGCAGGACCTTCCGCAGGACCTTCCGCAGACCGCTCCGCAGACAGTTCTCCAAACTGTCCCTCAGACAGCACCGCGGACGTCTTCTGACTTGGAAACATCTGCTCCGAGCCGTTGGAATCGGGAGGGCGGGACGGCCGCATTGCCGCATCCGGATGAAATGGACACACAGTCGAAGAGTCCAGTTTCCGGGATCAGGTCTCCCCGTTCATTCCGAGCAGCTCCGGCACCGCACGTTTTTGAGGACGTAACGGAAACGAGCGAAGGAACGCGCGAGCTTACCATCCTGCAAGACACATCGGAGGGAAGATCCGTCCGCGAAAAATCAGCCTCTAGAGAACGTTCCATCCTGAAGGATACCCATGAATTGGAGCTGGAAGGACCGGAAGAAAATGCGTCTCTGGATGTACTTGAACTTCCGCCAGTCCCGGAATCGAAGGAAACGGAACTTTTGCAGGAGACTCCGTCAGTGCCGGCCGCTGCTCCCGCTTTGCAGCCTGGAAAGACACCATCCGCACTCCACCGCGAGGAAGATCGCACCAGCATCATTCTGGAAGAGGTCCCGCAGGAAGTCAGCGACGACATTCTGCTCTTGGAGGCTCCTGAAACAAACAGTCTCACCTTGGAAGAAATTCCCTCTCCGCCGGAGATCCAGCCGGTCTCACAGTCAGGAACCAGGTCAAAAGCGCAGTCTGAAAAACGCGGCATGAAAGCAGTCCCGCAGACTCGCCCGGCAGACTCACTCATGAACGGTCGGCAGAACGCTCCAGCCGTGAACGTCCCCAGTTCCCAGTCACGTGAACGCTCGATTTTAGAAACGACCCGCATTTTCAGTGACCCTGCAGTTCAGCCGGCAGGTTTCTGGACCACTGCTGAAAACAGCAAAAAAGACTCCTCCAAAAGGAGCATGCGGTATCCAACGACACAAAAGATCTCTCCGAAAAAGGACAGTACGCCCAAAAGCATTCCGGAGAAAAATGCCGCGTCTCCCCAAACACGCGGTCCCATGCCGTTGGCCTCCGGGTACACATCTGGAAACTATACCTCGCAGAACAGCTCGGCGTCCCAGACGGCCGTGTCCCCCAGTGTTCCCGCGCAGACACACCCGAATGGAGAGACGACACCGTCCCGTTCCCATACTCGACTCGAATATCCAACGTCGGGAACTGCCGCACAAAACCAGCCCCCGTACTCCACACCCACGAAACGCACGCCGCCGGTCTCCAAACCGCAGACTGTTTCACCGCAGACTGTTTCACCGCAGACTGTTTCACCGCAGACTGTTTCACCGCAGACTGTTTCACCGCAGTCAGCTCCATCATCTGCTGCGGCGCCAGCGGCCGTTTCCCGTTCCATGGAAACTTCGTCCGAAACTCCTGCGGTCCCCACTGCGGCTCCCTCCGCGGTACCTTCAGCAAGAAACGACAGCCAGCAGGAAGTCGCGACCTACACACCCGTGTTTTCCAGCCGAAATTCCCCGATGCAGAAACTGTCGGTAGCCGTTCCTGTACGCCAAGTGTTTCAAGATTTCAGCGAACAGCGTTTTATCAGTAAAGGCCAGATCCATTGGAGTGAGGAGTACATTCGTGCCCTGAACGTCAATGAAGAGCATCTTTTCAATGCTCTCCGCGCCTCCGATAAACCCAAACTTTCCCAGACCCGCTGCCGCTTCTCCCTGATGGAAGCCGCAGTCATCGCAAGCCGTCCCGCAACTGCTGCAGACGCCAATCGACTGGTGCACATTTACGATAATATCGAATTCCACCTCCTTCAGCAAACACGGCTCGTGGACGCACGGGAAGACCTGACGCTCAATGAACGGGAACTCCTGAAAGCAGAGACGATCCTGAATTTCATGCACCAGAACATCACGCATGAGTACAGTCTGGAAGGTACGACGATGACGAACCTGCTCGAATACGGCCGCTTCAACTGCGTGACCGGCTCGATCCTGTACTGCAGTCTCGCTGAGAAAGCCGGCCTGAACGTCACCGCGGTGGAACTCCCGGGACACGCAATGTGCTGGGTCTACCTGAGCAGCGGTGAGAAACTCGAAGTAGAAACGACTTGCGCCAGCTGGTTCCGTTACCGAAACGATCCGGAAACGCAGCGCAAGGTCATCTGCAAACTCATCCGCGATGCGTCACCGGACAAGAAAGACCTGTCCGACCAGATGCTCCTTCATGATGTCCCGCAACCGATCTCCGACAAACGGCTCATCGCCAAGATATACTACAATCGAGGGGTGGATCTCCTCAGCATCAACGACTATGCCGGCGCACTGGAAGCAAACGCCATTGCGTTCTGCCTGGATCAGCATAGTAAAACCACCTTCGGCAACCTGCTCGCTACGATGAATAACTGGGCGATCGCACTGTGCAATCAAGATCAGTTTGAACAGGCAGCGGCACTCCTGCGTATGGGACTGGCACACGAACCATCCTACCCGCCGTTCCAGAACAATCACACGCATGTCTACCACTTCTGGGTAGAACACCTTTACAAACAGGGTGACATACGCGAAGCTCTGAAAGTCGCAGATACCGCCGGAAAAGAACAGCCGTCCCAGAAAGGACACTTCACCCGCCTTCAGAAACAGATCCGCGGCGAAAATACCGCATTAGGCAGAGAGAGCATCGCCGCAGAAAAAACGGGAACCAATATTCACTAGTTCCCGAACGACCGATCCTTCTGCATTCCGGAATGCATCCTCCTCACTCATCCGGAATGCATTTCTCCCGAAGCAGCCGGCCTCCTCCGGCTGCTTTTTTATGCGTCATCAATATCCGTAACCAGAATCCGGACGCATCTTCGCCTGAATGTCCAGAGAGATCTCCATCAACTCGGCAAGATCACGCAGCGCAGTCCGCATATCTTTCTGCATCTGATAGAGCGTCAATTTCCCGTCCGACGAAACGACCGTCGAATCCATCGAAGCCGTCTCTTCCTGATCCTCAGAACGGGCGGCCGAACGCCGTTTGCTCAGACCGGCACGATCGTACATTTCAGAAATATCGCGGATCATTCGGGCGATTTTACTGAAATTTTTGTTGGACGCTTCCATTGCCGGAAGATTGGATTCCTTAGAATTAAAGATCCACGCGAACGCACTGGAGATCGCCTTGGTCCTCTGCTTCCACAAACGGATCTGGTACGCTTCCTCCTCCGGCGACAGAGTACGCGCTACACGACGAGCACGCGGATCGCGCTGAACTTCCCCCTCAACGCCTTCCTGCAGATCGTAGTCATTATCGTACTCATACTTCATGCAGACCAGGAAAAGCCGTCCGAAAGCCGCGGTGAGCTCTTCCGGTTTCTTTTTCATTGCACGCAGATCGTCAGCCGTGAGCTTCAGTTTTGAAAACGCGACGGCAGCCGTAATGCGGCGTTCCATATCCCGGCGGAAATAGGGACTGTCGACCGCTTTGGTCTGCATCATCACCGACTCAAGCAGTTTCCCTGCGATCTCCCCCTTACTTCCCGCATAGCGCAGGTTGCCGAGTGCTTCCAGCGCCTGAAGACGCAGCCACTGCACTTCCGGAGCTTCATTCGCTTCCCCCTTTGCAAGAGGAGCAAACGCAAACTGGGAAAAGATCTTCGCCAGCGCCCCTCTGTCTTCCGACTTCACATACCCTGCGTGACGCGCAAGCCCCTTCATCGCTGCCACCTGAAGGAACGCTTCATCCGAAGCCGCCATTTCTTTCAAGAACGGCAACGCTTTCGCATACGGAACCACCGCTCCGTCGCCAGCAGGCTGATCAAGTTCCCCTGCCATGAGGACCGCATTGAATCGGACGGCACGTTTCCCTCCCTCGGCCATCTCTTTCAGTCCCTCAAAAATCATGTCCAGCGCAAGAACATAATTTTTCGGATTATCTTTCTGAACGGACTGAAGAGAATCAAGCAGCTCCTTTTTGAAAAACGGAATTCGCGATTCATCCCCTTCCCAGCGGCCAAGCTGGGCGTCCAGATACAATTTCACGGTCTTGCGTCCGTTCTCATCCGGACCCGTTCTCAGAGCATCGACCGCTTTGCTTCGATACTTTGAGCTGTCATCCTGACCAAATGTCAGAGTCACGCAGCAAAAGCAGCACACGAGCACCGCAATTGGAAAGAAGTATTTTTTCATGATTTTTCTAATCTTCTGAAATTTTGCAAAACTCCCATAGACAAAAATTCGTCTATCGAGTAAAATAAAAGATGAATCGAGGCCACGATCCACCGATACTCTCCAAATATCCTATAGAGTACACCGAAAAACAAAAAACGTCAAGCGTTTTTGCTCGATTAACTTTTAAAAAGTTTAAATTTTTTTCATGTTTTTGAGGATTTCATGAATAAAACCGAAAAATTTTACGCAGTCGGTCTCACATTTCCGCTCATTTTGTTCCTCATCATGGGTGCTCTGGAACCGAAAGCTGCTGCGGAGGCGCCGATTCGGTTTTCACTTTTCCAGTGGAACTACCCCATTGCCTACGTACTGAAAGTCCTGCTGGTCACTGCCGTGACGATCCTCTGTGCCTTCGCGTGCTGGCGCAGACTTTTCCCCCTGCGTCTCACTCGATGGACCCTTCTGGCCATTCCTGCGGGACTGCTGGGAACGGTACTCTGGGTCGCTCTCTCAAAGATCCCCTTCACACCGTTGGAATTCCTGACGGGCCCCTCCCGAAGCTCTTTCGATCCATTTGCCGATGGTGTTTTTGAAACTCCGGCTCTCGCCTGGCAATTTTTTGCCGTTCGGCTTTTCGGACTTGCTCTCATGGTCCCGCTGATCGAAGAATTCTTCCTTCGAGGATTCCTGCTTCGTTTCATTCAGGACGGAGACCCGGAAATATCCGAGACCAAGGAAAAGAACTGGCTTGCACTTACAGTTGACGTTCTCCCAATGAAAGCATGGATCGCCGTGAACGTTTACGCTCTGCTGACTCACCCGGAAGCCATTGCTGCCGTCGTGTGGTTCAGTCTCGTCACATGGTACGTTAGCCGAACGAAAAACATCTGGGACGCCGTCGTGTTCCACATGTCCACGAATCTCGCTCTAGGCATCTACGCTCTCATGGCGAACGACTGGACGCTCATGTAAAATAGACGTTTCTTTGAAACGAATTAGAGAAAAACGGTGAGATCAAACCCAAAACCTCTCACCGTTTTACCGCATTGATCGCAGTTTCACTCCACTTCGCCGCTCTATTATCTAAAGGAAGAACCCATTCCCCCCTTGAATCTTTTTGAAAATTTGGTAGAATCGGATCGTGATCATCTATTTATTCCTGAATGAAACGAAAAATTTTAGAGGAACGCAAAAATGGCCGGTACGCTAACGTGGACCGCGAGGACCGCTGCGCAGAGTGAGCACGGGGAAAAAAAGGCCGATGAGAAACAGTTTGAAGAGCTGAAACCCGGGTATCTTCTGGGAAAGGGCAAGAATTTTCGGCTCGTGAAGATGCTCGGAAAAGGAGGAATGGGCGTTACGGAGCTCGCGGATGAGCTGGATTCGAACGGGGTGCGGAAACAGTCGGTCGTCTGCAAGATCCTGAGTCAGGAACTCATCAACGACGAGAAGGCGATCCAGAACGTTTTGAGCGTCTTTGTTCTCACGAAAGACTTGCATAACACGAACATCTGCCCGCTTCTAGACCGAGGGGCGGACGACGTTTTGCGTAAGCCTTTCGGCCAAAATTCAAGTTTTCCCCGCTTCCACGCGGCAAATGGCCTGACGGCCTGTATCGCCGTACTCCAAATCCTCCGTCACCCTTAGGAAGGGCGGTATTGAGAGCGTCACCGAGAGGTTTTCCCATCCGCTCTCTCCGGTACGGACATTTAGGTTTTAATTTTATCCACGAAAGGAAATTTCCATGAAATCGCAGTTTTCCGATGAAATGCTTCAGAAAGTCAGTGATTGCGGCGCGATCGCCGTGCTGGTCATCGATGAGGCGGCGAATGCCGTTCCGACCGCCAAGGCTCTTTTGGACGGCGGGATCTGTGCGATGGAACTGACGCTCAGGACCCCGGCAGCTCTGGAGGCTCTCGCAAATATCCGGCGTGAACTTCCGGAAATGCTTGCCGGCGTCGGGACGATCTTGACTCCGGAGCAGGTCATGCAGGCCGCGGAGGCGGATGCTGCATTTGGTGTCGCACCAGGACTGAACGAAAACGTCGTCCTTGCCGCGCAGTCTGCCGGATTACCGTTTGCGCCGGGGATCATGACGCCCAGCGAGATCGAGAAGGCGGTGTCTCTTGGCTGTCGGGAACTGAAACTCTTTCCGTCTGAGCCGCTCGGCGGGATGAAGTATCTGAAGAGCATTGCGGCTCCGTACGCGCATTTGGGGCTGAAGTATCTGCCGCTTGGCGGACTGACGCTGGAAAACATTGGTCCGTACGTGGAGAGTCCGCATCTCTTGGCGCTTGGAGGTTCATGGATCGCGAATCGAGAGCTGATCCGGAATCGCGATTGGGCCGCGATCACCGCGAATGCGCGAGCGGCGCGAGAGAAGATCGACGCGCTCCGTCAGAAATAGTTTTGCGTATTCCGTACCGTTTATAATATAGATAGGTCGCAGGTCCGTCTATGAAAAAATTTGACCTCACGTGGGACGACGTGACAGAAAACGAAAAAAGAGACTGAAGAAATGGCATGACGGGAAAAAACCAAACCTCTCCCGCCATGCCTCTACACAAAAAACTATCGCCAAACCGCTACTTCACCTGGAATTTCCTCCCATTCTCCTTCGCATCCGGAAACAATTTATTGATTTGTGCACAATTACAATTTTTCCGGGGCGCTGCCCCGGACCCCGAGGACATTCTGCTGGACTTGTTTGGCGGCGAAGCCGCCTCGCTACGCGCTGTACGGCGTCTGCTGCGCGGGCGGCTACCGCCTCGCCCTCGCGCTGCCGACGCCTACCGCGCTACGCTCTATTCCTCCGGGACTGGACTGGCCAAAACTAGGCGGAAGCCAAGGTTGACGTACCGAAAGTCCGGCGCAGACCAGTCCCGGTACGCGGAGCGACAGAACTGGGCGCCGCTGTACCAGCTGCCCCCGCGGAAGACTCGGTACGAGCCGCTGTTAGGGCCTGTCGGGTCGCTCGTTGGCGACGTAGTGTATGAACCGTACCAGTCCTGACACCACTCCCACACATTACCGTGCATGTCGTAAAGTCCCCACGCATTCGGCTTCTTTTGGCCTACTGGATGAGTTCCACCTCCGCTGGAACCGTACCAGCCCATCTCACCAAGATCCCCAGCATACGCGCCCGTCGTACCTGCACGACACGCATACTCCCACTGCGCCTCCGTTGGAAGACTCA
>JAFQOH010000010.1:0-14259 GCA_017403345.1 Thermoguttaceae bacterium | reverse complement strand
GGGGTTGAGGTTTTTGGCTAAAGGTCCCACGCACGGCGGCACTCTGCTTGAAAAGCGACGCGAGACGCGACGCCTCCCAAAAGCAACGCGAGACGCGACGCCTCCCAAATGCGACGCGAGACGCGACGCCTCCCAAAAGCGACGCGAGACGTGCCGACTCCCAAATGCGACGCGAGACGCGACGCCTCCTAAAAGCGACGCGAGACGCGCCGTCTCCCAAAAGCGACGCGAGACGCACCGCCTCCCAAAAGCGACGCGAGACGCGCCGTCTCCCAAAAGCGACGCGAGACGCACCGCCTCCCAAAAGCGATGCGAGACGCACCGCCTCCTAAAAGCGACGCGAGACGCGCCGCCTCCCAGAGCCGCCCCTCCGCGTACCGGGGCAGCACCCCGGAAAATTTTACACAAAAATCTAAATTTCTTACCTTTCTTTGAATGCGAGGGGGACGCCGCAGGCGGTGGAAGGTTTTCGTGCCTTTTTTTACGGACATTACGCCGTAGGAGCGCCCCCCCTTGAAGAGAATCGAAAATCTGGTAAATTAATGGTCAGTTTTTCATTTTTCCTGTTTTCGTTTAACCGTCCCGGCAGGTTTTCCGGGAGATGGAGGTTCACATGATCCCGAATTTTTCGCTTATCGGCGAATCGATCAACGATTCCGTTCCGTCCACTCACGCACTTTTTGAAGCCGGCGACATGGACGGGATCCGGGCACTGGCGCAGTTTCAGGCAGAAAAGTCTGCGTATATCGACGTGAATGTCGGTACCCGCAGCGCGGATTTTCTCGCGGAAGTCGTGAAGCTGGTCCAGGACGCCGTCGCGCTTCCTCTTTCCATCGACACGCCGGACCCGGAGATGGCGGAAGCGGCACTGAAAGTCTACGATCCTTCGCACGGGATGCCGATCCTCAACTCGATCTCCCCCCTGCGGACCGAAATGTTCGAGCTGTTCAAGATCTGCCCGTTCCGTCCGATCCTGCTCGTCACGGAGCACCGGGTCAACGGCGAGGACATTGCGTGCCATACGGTCGAAGAAACGTTTGATGCGGCCCGATTCATGCTTCAGAAAGCGCATGAGGCGGGGATCCCGACGACGGACTGTATTTTCGACCCGGGCGTCGCGCCGATCGGAACGGATACGGAAGACAATTTCAAACGGCTTTACCAGACGATGCAGAAGATGCACGCGGATCCGGAATTCGCGGGTTTTCATGCGTCCGTCGGTCTGAGTAACTTCACGGTCATGCTTCCTCCGCGCCGCGCGAACGGCGAGCTGGTGAAGACGCCGCTGGAAAGCGCATTTCTGACGCTCACCAACCCGTTGGGGATGGACTACTGCATCGGATCCGTCCGCCGAAACTACGAACTTCTTCCGGAAGACCACGACGCGCTGGTCTGTCTGCGCGACTGTCTGGGGCTGGAAGGGTACGATGTACTGACCCGAGTCATGGAATTCTGCATGTGAGCATGAAAATGCGTCAAGTGTAGAAGATGGGTAATTTGCGTTTTCGGTATATTCGATTTTTTTCGACAAAATACGCAGGTCCCCCATTGACGAAAAAAATTTTTTGGGTAAAATAAGCGTTAAAATTAAATCGATAAGATTCATTTCATCAACAATACACTCAATTTTTAACTTTGGAGGTATTCCCGTGCCCAGTAACGAACGTGCAAAGGAAATCAAACGTCGCCGTCATCGCAAGGTCAAGGTCGCGCAGTACGCTGCCCGCGTTGAAAAAGGAACGCTCACGAAAGATGAAGCGATCGCCAAACTTCGCAAACTGACCATCGGCAGCGAACAGCACATCGAAAATCTGGGTCTGTAATTTACGGACATTCAGAGACGACACACAGAGACACTGTTTTCCTTGACGGGGAGGCAGTGTTTTTTATGTGACGTCAGGAACGGGTCTGTATTTCAATTTATGGATGAACAATTGAGGCGACATTGCCATGGCTTTGGGTTTGGAATTTCTGCAAAAGAGCGTTTAAGGTCGAAGAAAATGGGAAAACAAGAAAGAATTTGAGGTTTTTTTGTTGGAAATTTTTGAAAAAAGGGGCTTGGGGGCTGGACGCGTATTGGATTTTGTGTATAATTGATGGAAAAAGTCGACGCACGTTCCTGCGTATCGATCTGCGTATGCGGTCTATTTGCCGGGGAGTGCGCGGCGTTGGATCATTTTATTTTTCATTAAGTTCCAAAAGGAGTTTTCCATGAGTTTGAAAAGCCTCACCCTTTCCGCTTTGGTGTCGCTTCTGTGCGCCGGAGCCTGTCTCGCCAAACCGACTGCCGAGGAACGTCAGGCAGCGATCGACGTTTTTGAAGCCCGCATGGCTAACTATCAGATGAATGCCGAGGGCGACATCGTCTCCTTCGACTTGACGGACCGTATCTGCACGAATGAAGACCTTGCGAAGATCTGCAAGCTGGATACCGTGACGCAGTGCAAGATCTACGGCGCGAATCTGAAACCGGGCGGAGCTGACGTCATCAAGGGGCTGGTCAACTGCAAGAAACTCTCGATCGAAAATACCGATTTTGTCGATTCCGACATGGCGTTCCTCGTGGACATGCCGTGGGTCACGGAACTGACGCTCCGCCGCAATACGTACCTTGGCGCTGAGACGCTCGAGTACGTTTCCAAGATGCCGAACCTGCGCAACTTGGTCCTGCTTTACGGCAACTTCGATAATGAGGGCGTTCAGAAGCTGACGGCAGTCAAGACGCTGCGTCTTCTCGACCTTCGCGGATGCGCGGCCATTACGGATGAAGGACTCGCCTGCGTGAAGGAGCTTCCGAATCTGATCGTTCTGAAACTGCGCTGTACCGCCGTCACGAACGCCGGTATCGAAAACGTCCGCGGCAAGAAGCTGAAGACGTTTGGTATCGAAGATTCCCAGACGTTCGATGACACGGCGATCGCGTGGCTTGGCGAAATGACGGATTCGATGCAGGAGATCACCATCATGCGCTGCATCGCCATCTCCGATGACGGTGTGAACCAGCTCGCCGGCCTGAAAAATATGCGCAAACTGAATCTGCGCGGAAACTACCTCGGCAGCGATGCACTGAAAGCCTGCGTCAACATGCCGGAACTGACGCAGCTGATCGTGAGCGAAAATGTTATTGACGACGAAGGCGCGAAATATCTCGAAGGCCTCACGAAGCTCGATCATCTTGATCTGTGGGCGAACAATCTGAGCGATGCGGGTCTCGATTCCATCGTGAAGATCACCTCGCTGAAGCGTCTTTCCCTGGTCGCCAACC
This sequence comes from Thermoguttaceae bacterium, assembly GCA_017403345.1. Classification (GTDB taxonomy): domain Bacteria; phylum Planctomycetota; class Planctomycetia; order Pirellulales; family Thermoguttaceae; genus RGIG3701. The sequence continues at coordinate 10,994 of JAFQOH010000010.1, read as the reverse complement.
AGATCTCGGACGAAGGCGTCGCGAAACTCACGGCCCTGACGAATCTGGAAGATCTGGATCTTGCCGAAACGATGATCACGGATGCATGCATTGAATCGCTTAAGAAAATGACGTCTCTCAAAAAGGTCAGTTTCCGCGCGACGGGGATCTCCGATGCTGCGCTCGCAGAACTCTCGGCAGCACTTCCGAATTGCCAGGTCACGAAATAAAGGGACATTAAATCTGATTTAAAAGTTCCTCAAGTCCGCCTTTACGGTGTGACGGAGAATGTGCCTGGAGTCGATATCTGTCGTCTCCAGGCCATCCTACTGTTTTGGGAGAGAGAATGCAGCGTGCATACCGCTCACTCTTTCATGATCCAGAAATTTCAAATTTCTATCTGTGTGTTTTGAAAAAAAACGTACAGTCAGTTTTTTCATTGACAGTGAGGTTTTCCATGAGATTTCGTTCTGTTTTGATTTGCGCATCGCTTTTTGCGTTCGCTCCGTTTTCATCTCTGGTTCTGGCACAGGACACTGGAGAAGGTGCCGCGGCGGCGACGAAACCGGCGGTTAATGCTGAAGTTTCTACGGCACCTACACCGGCGGCGGATCCTGCCCCGGCTCCAGAACAAAAGACAGATGCCGCACCGGCTGCAGCTCCTGCACCAGCGCCGGTTTCAGAACCTGCTCCCGAACCAGCCCCACCCGCTCCGGATGCCGTTCCGGCTGGGGAACCTGCACGTCGTGCGATACAGCGGCGCGGTACACTGCCGCTTGGGTATCGTGATTTTGTGACGAAAGAGCAACGGGAACAAATTTACGACATTCAGAAAAAGTATCGGCCGCGCATGGAAGAGCTTGAAAAAGAGATGGATGCGCTTCGTGCGGAGATGATACAGGAGATCCAGACGGTCCTGACTCCGGAACAGCGTCAAAAGATCCAGACACGAGAAAATGAGATCCGTGCGCGCCGCGCTCTGAAAAAGCAGGTAAAGTAGCGTTGATCGAATGAGCGGAGTCGGATCCGTTCTGCTGACTTGGAGAAAAGTCCTAAAAGGTCCGCGGCAATGGATCCGAACTCGTTTTTTTTCAAAAATCGCTCTGAAAACTGCGCAAGAATACAGTTTCTAGATGTTGCGCTTTACCGGAAGCGCTGCGGATCTTAAAGTGAATGGTTTTTCGAGCCTCAGCCAAAGTAGAAAGTTTTCGCCGCCATCCTTTCATTTTCCCCATTTTTCCACGCTCGGAGGTTTCCATGAAAAGAAAATTTTACGTCGAGCCCAATTTTGCCAATTTGTTTGCGGCGAGTCTGATCATTTTTTTCTTCACGGTTTCCGTATTCAGTGTTTCGGCCGCGGACTACTATATTTCGCCAACGGGAAATGATATGGAAGACGGCCGCACTCCTGAAACAGCCTGGCAGACGATCCAAAAGGTCAACCGTTCCGACATTCTCCCGGGAGACAGGATCCTTTTTCAGTGCGGCGGTACTTGGAGGATCCCGGCTTACGCTGCGCGGCAGGAGGCGGTTTTGAATCTGCGTCATTCCGGGGAGAAAGACGCTCCGATCATCATTTCATCGTATGGAAAAGGTCCTAAACCGGTGATCTGCGGTTCCGTTTCTGCCTCGGAAACGAAAGATTGGGTCAAGATCTCCCCAAACATCTGGGCGACGCGAAAAGTGGAGTTCACATACGGAAAAAAACTTGAGCTGGCGCATTCTTCCTGGTCGCTGCATCGAGAGGCCGGGGCGGTTTCCGATCTGCGGGTCGAAGCGCAGGAAAATGCGGCTCCGATCCTGACCGTCACGACGAGAGCAACAGGAAGCGCCCCAAACCACATTCAGCTTTGGGGAGAAGGTCCTATCGTCGAAAAACTGCCCGAGACGTTCATTTTTCGTTTTCGAGCACGAGCAACAGTTCCTTTCCAGATGGCTCGATTTCACGTTCTGCAAAGCGGTTTTCCATACCATGAAAAATGTGCCGCGATAGGAGCGGAACTGGAAGTGACGCAGGAATGGAAGGAATTTAAGGTACCGATGCGGACGATCGAGAGGGAGATGGACGGTCCATTCCGCTGGCATCTGAATCTCGGAAAAATGCCGGCAAACTGCGAGCTGCAGATCCAGCCGATCGAGACGCGGGAACTTTTCACCGATGCTCAGTTTCAGCTGGTCCAAGATGTCGGAAACATTATTTTCGATCATGGGAAATTCACGAAATATCATCGCTGCGGAATCAAAAAATGGAAACTGGAAGACCTGCAAGCTCCCGGCGACTACTTTTACGATCCAGCCGCACAGCGAGTTTTTCTTTTCTGGCCGGAAAATCCTGCGAAAACCTGTGATAGTATTGAATTGGCGATGAAACTGCACGGCGTGAACCACGGCGGAAAGCACGATCTTGTCTTTGACGGTCTTGCGGTCGCATACGCGGCTTCCCATGGTTTCGGAGGCGGCTCGTGTGCCCGGATCGTCATCCGGAATTGCGACATTTTTTACGTCGGCGGTGCGCACCAGTTCACGCGGGAGGACGGGATCCCTGTCCGATTTGGAAATGGAGTGGAATTCTGGGGGTCTGCTCAAGACTGTCTCGTCGAGAAAAACCGCATTTGGGAGATCTACGATGCTGCGCTGACGAATCAGGGACGCGGAAGTGAGACGGATCCTTCCAACGAGATCCGGATCGTGTACCGCGAAAATGAGATCTGGAACAGCGAGTACTCTTTTGAGTACTGGAACAGCGGAGGGGTGACGCAAGACATTTTGGTCGAAAAGAACATTTGCCGTGATGCCGGGTACGGCTGGGCGCACGGTCAGAGGCCGGATCCGAACGGTGCGCACCTCATGTTTTACAATAATCGTGCAAAAACGACGGGGTTCGTGGTCCGGGAAAACGTTTTTCTGGACTCCACCGAAGTCTGCATTCGGATGGAGAACGACTGGCGAGACGGTCTGACGCTCGAAAAGAACGTTTACTCCCAGACTCCTGGTAAAAACGTGATCCGATACCTGAATCAGCAGTACTTTGACGTCGAGAAGTTTGCTGACTACCAGAAAGAACTCGGCATGGATGCAGGTTCCTCCTGCTCTTTTTCCAAGACGAGAAGGTAGCGTTTTACGCGGTGTGCCGGGACCGCATTGAGAGCCCTGCCCGGCACATTCCTTCAGAATTTCACTACATTTTGCGCTAGACGCACATATTTTTCATGACAGAGACTTCAGACGTTTCAGAAACGAAATTCAATCCGATCACAGAGGGAAATGTTCCCAAAACGCTCATCCTTTTTGCGCTCCCTCTGATGTTTTCGATGCTGCTTCAGGTCCTGTACTCAGCGACGGATCTTTTTGTCATTGGTCTATATGCCGGCCCGGAGTCGATCAGCGCGATCGCGAATGGTGCGCAGTGGATGCACATCGTGATGGGACTGGTGATGGGACTTTCGGTCGGCGGGACTGTTTTGATCGGATTTCACGTTGGTGAGCGAAACGACGAAGGCGCAGCACGTGCGATCGGCACGATGTCGGTCCTTTTTGCGTCTGCCGCACTGGTATTGACGCCGATCTTAGCGTGGAAGACATCGGAATTCGTTGCACTTGCCCGTGTTCCGCAAGAAGCGGTCGCAGAGACGATCCGTTACATTTTTCTCTGTTCTCTTGGGCTTCCGTTCATCATCGGATACAATGTGGTGAGCGCGATCTATCGCGGACTTGGCGATTCCAAAACTCCGCTTTATTTTGTCGCCATTGCGTGTGCGCTAAATATCGTTTTGGACTTTCTTTTCATCGGAAACTGGGGACTTGCGGCAAAAGGAGCGGCCTATGCGACGATCATCTCCCAGGGAATAAGTTTCCTGCTGGCTTTGGCGTACATGTGCTGGAAGGGGTTCGGTTTCTCGGTCAGTTTGAGGCATTTCCGTCTTTACGGAGAGTGCGTGCGAAAAATACTGCGAGTCGGTATCCCGCTTTCACTGCAGGATTCGCTCATTTCCGTTTCTTTCCTCATCATCATGGTTTTCGTGAACTCCATGGGGCTGATCTCTTCTGCGTCGGTCGGAGTTGCGGGCAGGATCATCGGTTTCTGCATGATACCGCCGGTCGCTTTTGCCGGTGCCGTCGCAACGATGACTGCCCAGAATATGGGCGCGAAACAGCCAAGACGCGCGTATGCCGCGCTCGGTTACGGGATCAGTTTCTCACTCATCTTTGGGATCGGAACGTGGACTTTCAGCCAACTCTATCCGGAACTTCTCCCCTCGATCTTCACTCAGGATACGAGTGTTCGGTCAGGGGCGGGACTGTACCTGAGATCGTTCACCCTCGATTGCATTCTGGTGAGTTTCATTTTCAGCCTGAACTCCTTTTTCAGCGGCTGCGGACGCACACTGATCAGCATGATCTACTCACTGGCCAGTACCTTTGGTGTTCGAGTTCCGGCAGCCTGGTGGATCAGCTGTTTACCGAATGCGACGCTTTATCATCTCGGATTCGCAGCTCCATTGGCGACGCTTTTCTCGATCGTGATCGCACTTGGATATTTTCTCTGGGTCACTCGGCAGCTGCATATGGATCCGCCTCGCGATACTTCCGCAGAAAATGCGTGATGTCCTGCGGCAGGCTTAAGATCTGAGCCTGCCGCCGACGGGCAGGAAATACCGTTTCAGTTGGTTTCAGTTCTGTCCGATCCTTTCAAAATCTTCTGGTCCATGCTTGCACAGAGGACAGACAAAATCTTCGGGAAGCGAGTCAGACTTCGTTTCATGAATGTATCCGCAGATCTTGCAGCGGAATCGGACCTTTCCCTCTGCTGCCGGCTGGATTTCCTCAGGACGAGGTTTGATGTGTTCGTGATAGAATGTGTAAGTCGCGCTCGGCGTCTGTGTATCGAGGATCCGACCGTCCGTCACGTCGGCAAGAAAGAGGGTGTGCGTTCCCAGATCTACCGTCGAAACGACTTTTCCGCTCAGAAATGCGTTCACACCCTCTTTCCAGACGAGAATGCCGTTTGCAGTACGTTCTACAGCACTGGCGCCGTAGAATTTTTCGGCATTTCGGCCGCTTTGGAATCCGAAGCGCTGGAAGGTTAGAAACGCGGCATTCTCGGAAAGGATCGCGGCATTGAATTTTCCAGTCCGCAGGATCATATCATGCGTCAAATTCTGTTTATTGACCGTGACGGCCACACGGCATGGAGAGGACGTTACTTGAACGAGCGTGTTGACGATACACGCATTATCTTTACGGTTTTCTTCTGCAGAAAGCACGTAAAGCCCGTAGCCTATCTTGAAAAGAACTGAGGGATCCATATTCCGATTCCTTTTTTGTCTATGGAAAATCACTTTTCGGAAGTACACACCACCGATCAATGGATTCATCGGCACCTGCATGAAAAAATTTTAGCTGAAAGAAAAAAACACATCAGAGACACTGTTTCCTGCATCTTTATGTCATGAAAGTTTCCCGAAAACCAACGTCTCAGACATTTTAGCGGCTTTTGTTGACATTTCACAGCCCCCTATCCTCTCTATGAGTTCCACTCCGAAAATGTCCATCCCCTCAACCGATAAAACCAGAGTGTTTGTCCCTTTTGTACAGTACAAAAACGAAATGATGAGCGAAGAAATGACCAGATTTTCTCTGCTGACTTACAGTTTGTCTAAATAAAAGGTCTATTTTTCCGTATTATTCGAGCATCTACACAATATTTTCGTGCCTCGAAACAGAAAATTTCCATTCTTCGCAAATTCACACACAAGAATGCGCAAAAGTCCCTTGACAGAAAAAACTGTCGGCGTATAATAAAATTGGAATGGGTTTGCAAACTGCGAAAATTTTAGGCCTTCCAAGTTTTTTTGTCATGAGTCACGTTCAAAAACCGCAAATGGGACGCACGATCCCCCGAGTCGCGCTCCTTGTTGAAACTTCGCGGGAAGTCGGACGTTCGATACTTTCGGGGATTGAACGTTACGCGCGTCTCTATGGACCGTGGGCGTTTCACCTTTTCCCGGGAGATCTTGCACAGCAGATCGAATACGTGAAGACGTGGGACGCGACGGGGATCATTGCACGGATCGAGACTCCGGAGGTCGCACAGACTATTCTGGAAAGCGGCCTTCCTGTCGTAGGGTTGGACCTTTACGAAGAACACAAAGCGCCGGGACACCCGCTGCGAAACATCTGCGAGGTCTCCGTCAACAGTGCTGCCGTTGGGAAAATGGCAGCGGAACATTTGATGTCTCTGCGGTGTGAAAATTACGCGTTTGTTGGAGAGATCCACGACGTTCTCTGGTCGCGTGAACGGGAAGAATCGTACTGCCAGACGCTTTACTGGGCGGGATTCCAATGCGAGCGCTACAAACCGCGCCGAAAAGACCTTCCATGGACGGACGAGATCCATGAACTTGCCCGCTGGCTCCTGGAACTTCCCAAACCGGTCGGTATTTTCGCGGCGATGGACGTTCGGGGACGTCAGGTCATCGCTGCGTGTCAGGAGTACGGGATCCGCGTTCCGGAGGACGTCGCGGTCCTCGGCGTCGATAATGACCCGCTGATCTGCCGTCTCTGTTCACCGCGAATGTCGAGCGTCATCCTTGATTCCGAGACGGGAGGCTACCAGGCGGCACTCATCCTGGACGGTCTGATGCGCGGAAAGATCCGGGAGAAGAGATCCTTCCACATTGATCCGATCGGCATCGCAAGCAGGGAATCGACTGAGAGACCTCCTTTCGACGATCCTGTGATCAATGAAGCGCTCCGTTTTATCCGTCAGAATTCCATGATCGCGCTCAGTGTGCAGGAAGTCGCCAACTATGTTCGTGTCTCGCGGCGCGTTTTGGAAACGCGTTTTCGTGCAGAGGTCGGACAGACGGTCCTCGAAAACATCAGTATTGAACGGCTGAAACGCGTGAAGCAGCTTCTCCTCAAAACCGACATGAAAGTCAGTGAGATCGCAGAAGCGTGTGAATTCGGAACGGACGGATACCTCAGCCGATTTTTCAAGCGGGAATCCGGAATGACCATCTCGGATTTTCGCAGACAGGGACGCCAACAGGATCCCTATCCCTAAAAATAGAAAATCAAATTAAAATTCAGAATTTTAATCAGGACACTGCCAGAAAATCGAAATGGAGAAAATCATGCACTTCCCGATCGCCCTGACTTCCGGCCTGACTTCACTTGACTGCTGCGTGGTAGCAGGATATTTCCTGCTCCTCTTCGGTCTTGCGTGGTGGGTCATCAACAAATCGAAAAATACCGCGAAAGATTACTTTCTCGCCGGGAATTCTCTCGGCTGGTTCATCGTCGGGTCATCGATCTTTGCGTCGAACATCGGCTCGGAACACCTCGTTGGATTGGCGGGAAGCGGCTGTACAGACGGCGTCATGATGGCGCACTTTGAGCTTCACGCATGGTGTCTCCTCATCCTCGCGTGGGTCTTCATGCCGTTTTACGTCCGAAGCAAAGTCTTCACGATGCCCGAATTCCTTGAACAGCGTTTTTCGCCAAACGCACGCTGGGTCCTTTCGCTCATCTCGCTGGCGGCGTACGTCGTCACGAAAGTCGCGGTCGGCATCTTCGCTGGCGGTGTCGTCTTCAAAGTCCTCCTCCCGGAACTGAATTTCATGGGAATGGACAGTTTCTGGGTCGGCTCGATCCTCGTCATCATTCTGACGGGCCTCTACACGATGCTCGGCGGGATGCGTGCTGTCGCGTACACGGAGACCCTCCAGACCGGCATCCTGATCTTTGGTTCCGCACTGGTCACGATCTACGGTCTCTCCGCACTCGGAAAAGTAGACGGCGGTGACGGTTCCCTCGCGAAAGGCTGGGAAAATATGCGGGCCGTTTGCGCAAACAAAGAAGAAGGACGCGACATGATGAATCTCTGGCGTCCCATGCTTCCGGAGGGCGTCGAAGCATCTTGGGCTCCCGTCATCGAAAAGAACGATGAGGGCAAGATCACCAAACAGGCCTGGTACTTCAAAGACAGATCACAGACCTCGCACTATCCGTGGATCGGAATGCTCTTCTGCGCACCGATCATCGGACTCTGGTACTGGTGTACCGACCAGTACATCGTGCAGCGTGCCCTGAGTGCCAAAAGTGAAACGGATGCGCGCCGCGGAAGCATTTTCGCAGCGTGTCTGAAACTTCTTCCCGTCTTCATTTTCATCATCCCCGGTATGATCTGCTTTGCTCTGGCGTACCATGGCGCGGACGGTCTCCAGTCGCTCATCACGGAAGAAAACGGCGTGAAAAAAGCGATCGCCAGCGAATCCCAGGGCGCTTTTGCCCTGATGGTATGCGAAGTCCTTCCCTCAGGTATCCGCGGGATCGTCGTGGCGGGACTCCTTTCCGCGCTGATGAGTTCGCTGGCCGGCGTTTTCAATGCGTGCGCGACGCTCTTCACGATGGACTTCTACAAGAAATTCCGTCAGAACGTCTCTGAACAGCAGCTCGTTTGGGTCGGACGCGCCGCAACGTTCGCGATGATCATCATCGGTCTGCTCTGGATCCCGATCATTCAGGGGAAAAATGGACTCTACGAGTACCTCCAAAGCGTCCAGGGCTACTTCTCGCCGCCGATCCTGACGGTCTTCCTGCTCGGTGTTTTCTGGAAACGCATGAATGCAAAAGGGGCAATGGCCGCGCTGACGATCGGTTTCGCGCTTGCAGTCCTGCGTCTTTCGATCGACACGGCCGCAACGCTCGGCGTAGAATTTACGGAAGGCTCCTTCCTCTGGATCCTCAACACCATTTACTTCCAGTACTACAGCGTGCTGATCATGATCATCTGCGTCACCGCCATGATCGCCGTCAGTTACGCCACGGCTGCCCCGGATTACGAGAAGATCCAGGGACTCACGTTTGGTACCACGAGCCGCGAAGAACGCGCTGCTTCCCGCTCAAGCTGGAGCTGGGTAGACGTTCTCGTCTCGGTCCTGATCCTCCTCGCGATCACGGCAGCGTACCTTTACTTCACGGGCTGAGTTTTCGTGAAAACCTTTTCATGAACTGAATATCCATCAGATCCTTTAATCAAAAATCAGACCTAGTATGGAAATTTATTCAAAAAGCAAGATCTGGTTCGTGACCGGTGCGCAGCTTCTTTACGGAGGCGAGACGGTGCGTCAGGTCAACGAACATTCCGAAACGATGATCTCCGGTCTGAACCGTGGCGGACTTCCTTTGAAGATCGTTTACCGCGGGACAGTCAACTCGGCGGAGGAAGTCACCCGGCTCTTCCGTGAGGCGGAAAACTCCGACGAATGTGCTGGAGTCATTACGTGGATGCACACGTTTTCACCCGCAAAAATGTGGATCCGCGGTCTCCAGGCTTTCCGCAAGCCGCTACTCCATCTCCACACGCAGTTTCAGCGCGAAATACCGTGGGACTCGATCGACATGGACTACATGAATCTGAATCAGAGTGCCCACGGAGACCGCGAATTTGCGCACATCGTCTCACGTCTGCGTAAAAATCGCAGGATCGTCGTCGGATTCTGGGAAGATGAGACCGTCCGTTCGCAGATCTCCGACTGGATGCGCGTCTGTGCCGCGTGGGCAGACCAGCAGACGCTCCGTATCGTGCGTTTCGGCGACAACATGAACAACGTGGCCGTGACGGACGGCGACAAAGTGGAAGCGGAGATCCGTCTCGGCTACCACGTGGACTACTGCCCGGTCGGAGACCTCGCGGAAATGCAGGATTCCGTCACTGACGCACAGATCGCTGCCCTGCTCGAGGAATACGAAACGCTCTACGTGGTCTCTTCGGAACTCCGGAACGATGAAAACGCCTGGCGGCAGGTGCGCGAAGCGGCTCGTGAGGAACTGGCACTGCGTATGATGCTGAAAGAGAAGAACGCGAATGCCTTCACGACCAATTTCGACGCGCTTCACGGTCTGGATCAGCTTCCGGGGCTAGCGTCTCAGCGTCTGATGGCAGAGGGGATCGGATTCGGAGCGGAAGGCGACTGGAAGACCGCCGCGCTGACCCGTCTTTTCTCGGTCATGGGCGCGGGACAGAAAGGCGGGTCCTCTTTCATGGAAGACTACGTTCTGCATTTTCGGAACGGCGGCGCGATCCTTCAGGCGCACATGCTGGAAGTTTCTCCCACCATCTCCGGGGAAAAACCGCGTCTTGAAGTCCATCCCCTCGGCATCGGCGGCAAGAATCCACCGGCTCGGCTCGTCTTCACGGCACACTCCGGGAAGGGGATCGCCGCAACGGTCGTGGATCTCGGAAATCGTTTCCGCATGATCGCGGCCAAAGTTGACTGTCTTCAGCCGGAAGCCGACCTTCCAAAACTCCCTGTTGCCCGTGCGTTCTGGAAACCGGAGCCTGACCTTGCCGTCGGCGCGGCAGCATGGATGCTTGCGGGAGGGACGCATCACAGTGCGTTCACGTTCGATCTGACGCTCGACCAGCTGGAAGACTACGCGGAAATGGCGGAGATGGAGCTTCTCGTCATTGACGAAATGACGACGCTAACCCGTTTCAAGGAAACGCTTCGCCTGAATGAGATCTTCTACGGTTTCGGAAGAAATTTCTAAGTTTTTCAAGACATTTCGCTCGCTCCCTCCATTCGCGGGGAGCGGGTGCTTTCAAGTGTAGATAGGCCTTTTCTCTTCTCTCTTCCCAAACTTTTCTCTTTTTCAAGCATTTTATCTTCTTGACTTTTTCTAAAAATCTGGTAAAATCAAATCGTGATTTTTTGTTTATTTTAAAGAGGGACGTAAAAATGTCGCAGGATCCAACTTCGCGGAATACATTCACAAAGAACGAGAAAAACGGGAAACTGACCGCCACGCAGAGTGAGCATGGGGAAAAAAACGTCGATGAGAAGCAGTTTGAGAAACTGCAGTCCGGGTATCTGCTGGGAGAACATGAAGAGTTTCGCCTCGTGAAGATGCTCGGAAAAGGAGGGATGGGCGTCACGTGGCTCGCGGAGGAACTGGATTCATCCGGAAAGAAAAAGCAGGCCGTCGTGTGCAAGATCTTGAGTAAAGAG
>JAFQOH010000069.1:0-3165 GCA_017403345.1 Thermoguttaceae bacterium | reverse complement strand
CGTGAGGGAGGAACATTTTGAAAATTGTTCCTCCCTCAGACTCCCTCTTCAAAAACTTTTTGATGTTTTGATGTTTTGTTTTTGTGCGGTTTTATTTGGCAGCTTCACACATCGTTTTCATCCAGCTTTTGAAAATGCGCCAGTGCCCCGCCGTCGTGGGATGCACGCTGTCCCAGACCCAGTATTTCGGATTTGGCGCGGAATCGTAGACCGAGTCGAAATCTTCCTGGAGCGGCACGAATACCGCGTCGTAGCGTTTCGCCATTTTGCGGACGATCTGGCGGTAGGCGTCTTTGACTTCTCCCTGCGAGTCACGCCAGAGCGGCTCCATGAGGATCAGACGCACGTTCGGAAGGCGCTCGCGCGTGAGTTTCAGGAGGGAATCGTAGCCTTCTTCGTATTCTTCCGGCGTTCGTTTCCGGTTGTGGTCGTTCACTCCGATCATGATGCAGAGGACGTCGGGCTGAATGGCGAGCGTGTCTTTTTCCCAGCGGGCGTGAAGTTCACGGAGCGTGTTTCCGCTGACGCCGCGATTTACGAACGTCCAGTTCTGTTCCGGGTACTGCGCGCCCAGATATGACGCGATGAGGTAAACGTAGCCGTGGCCGTGAATGTGGTTCGGGTCTTTATTGCGGCCGCGGTTTCCGTCCGTGACGGAGTCCCCCTGAAAGAGGATGACGGCGTCTTTGGGGAAAAGATCTTTTTCTGCCGGATCCGGAGTCTGTGCGGAAAGGGAAAGGGGAAGGCTCATAAAAAATGCGGCCAAAAGTGCCGGGAGGGTACTGGAAAGGTTCTTTTTCATGATCAGGGTCCTTTTGAAAATTAGGGGTGGAAAATGGAAAAAGATCCTGAAAACGTGCGTCTCCAGGATCTTTTCGGGTCAAATTTCGTTAGCGGACGGCTTTTTTGCGGCGCACGGCAAACACTCCGCCTGCGATTCCCAAAAGCATCAGCGTCCAGGTCGCCGGTTCCGGAACACCAGTACTGGAACCCGCGAAAAGAAGCGGATTCAGGTACATCGAGTGGTCGCAAGCCGTTCCGGGGCCGGTAAGTGCCATGAGCGTCAGGTAGTCCGCTTCGGTTCCAAGATCCAGCGCAATGTCGACCGGATTGCTGCGCGTCGGACTGTCCGGCATCGTTTCAGGAAGTTCGAGGATCCAGAGGTCATCGTCCGAAAGCGTCACGCCGATCTCTTCACCCTGAAGATACGCGGCCAAAATACCGTCCTCCGCGTCGGAGAGCAGGACCAGTGAGTAGACGTCTCCGTAATTCTGTGAACAGTTCGCCATCGTGTAGGTCGTGTCGAACATCAGTGACGTATCGTCCGCGATCGCGAGGGCATCGCGCAGTTCGTTCAGGTCGTACGTAATGAACGCATTGGCGTGCATTCCGATCGCACCTCCCAGCACGTAGCCGTTCGGAGCGGTCAGGACCGTGTTGTCGTTTCCGCAGACATTATTCTTGATGGTTCCCCACTTTTCTGTAGCCCCAGCGTGAAGGTTCGTGTTGGCCGTCAGGTCCAGCGTGATGCCGGTACCGGTCAGATCGACCTGGACTTTATTGTTTGCGAGGCAGAAATTGTCCGCTGCCGCGATCCCGTCGCCGTTCCCGCCGTTTGCGGCTGTGCCGTTTGCGCTGCCTTGCCCTTTCAGGGCGTTCTCGAACGTGTTGCCGATCAGGTCGTTCAGATAGAGCGCGTCTGAGGTGTTTGCGCTGTGGAGCGCAGCGATCTGTTTCGCGGTCAGCACATTATCGTAAATGCGCACTTCATCCAGCGACATGTTGGCCGGTATATTGTAGTCGTCCCCTTTGCAGCCGAACAGGATGGAGGTGTATGCCTTAAGCGGATTGTTTTTGAATTCATCGTAGGTATTGTCTATCGTAAGGACACCGTTGATGTACTGTCGGATATTGCCGGTATCATAGTCACGCACGAAGGTGAGCATGGCCCACTCGCCTTTTGAGACTTTTTCCGATGAGGACGGATTTTGACGATAAAAATTCCCGTCCGTCGTATTTCCATTTTTTGCGGCACTCAGGAAAGAGGTGATCGTTCCGCTTGAATTCGCATAAAACTGGTAGGACCACGGATTACTCCAGTCGCCGAAAATGGGAGTCCAGCCGCTGGAGTTGAAGGAATCGAAATTGACCCAGAGGTTGACCGTGTAGTCGCCGGAGTAGAGACTCGACAGGGTATTCGAAACACTGTTTGCCGCGTCTCCCTGCGAGACCCGAAGATTTCCCTGATTGGCGAGCGTCACTGCCGTGGAGCCGAAAACGCCTTCGGTGCCGAATTTGACGTAGTTGACGTCTGTCGTCGCATTATTGCGGTGATGTGCGTCTGCCTGAAGACCGGAGACGGAATCCGCGGCCGAAAAGGAACCGGCGGCTTCATCGAAATTCCAGTAACTGACCAGGTCTGCGCGGACTGCGCCTGCACTCAAAAGGAGTGCGCCGGCGGAAAGGAGGATCTTTTTCATGGAGGACATGAGGCACCTTCCAAAATACTAAAATACAAAACAACTGAACCTATGCAGTATATTCCGATCATTTCAGATTTCAAGCAGATTTTTGGGATCTGAGAGGATTTTTTTCAGAAAAAGCAGAAAAAGTTCCACTTAATTAGAAAGATCGCTCCATTTTAACTTTTTTGCTGCATCGGTATCTTCTATGGTCTTCCAAAAGAGGCAAGACTGCAAAAAAAACACCGTTTTGCCTTCACGTGCAGACAAAACGGCCCCAATTTTCCTGTTTTCTTTAAGTGCTGCTTTTTGGGAGGCGTCGCGTCTCGCGTCGCTTTTGGGAGGCGGTGCGTCTCGCGTCGCTTTTAGGAGGCGTCGCGTTTCGCGTCGCTTTTAGGAGGCGTCGCGTCTCGCATCGCTTTTGGGAGGCGGCGCGTCTCGCGTCGCTTTTCAAGCAGAGTGCCGCCGCGGCCGTGAGGAAGGAACATCTTGAAAGTTGTTCCTCCCTCAGACTCCCTCTTCAAGAACTTTTTAAACTGTTTTTGTGCTTTTCGCGTTTAAAATTTGGCTAAAGGACCCACGCACGATCTTACCCTTCGGGAAAGATCTGGCTGCCCGTGAAGAGACCGCGGCCGTGAGAGGGAAACATTTTGAAAATTGTTTCCCTCTCAGACTCTCTCTTCAAAAACTTTTTAAACCTTTT
>JAFQOH010000068.1:0-17574 GCA_017403345.1 Thermoguttaceae bacterium | reverse complement strand
GCGTTTAGCTCCTGCAAGAGCCTCACGTCTGTGACGATCCCCGACAGCGTGACGAGCATTGGAAATTACGCGTTTAGCTCCTGCAAGAGCCTCACGTCTGTGACGATCCCCGACAGCGTGACGAGCATTGGATATTCCGCGTTCGAAGACTGCAACAGCCTCACGTCGGTGACGATCCCCAACAGCGTGACGAGCATTGGAAGTTCCGCGTTCCGCGGGTGCGATAGCCTCGCGTCCGTGACGATCCCCAACAACGTGACGTGCATTGGAAATGAATCGTTCAAAGGCTTCTCCAGGCTCACTATCTACGGGAAGGCGGGGTCGGAGGCGGAGAGATATGCGAGAAAACGTAAGTACTCGTTTCGGGAAATAGAGTAAGCGGAACGCGGAAGAGACGTGACGGGGGATCTGCACAAGAAATAAAGATCCAGCCGTCACGTTTCGCTTTTTTAGGGAGTTTTTCCAGCCTCCCCCTTGAAATACCTTCCCGATTCTGGTATATTAAGCATGTTGGCGTCGAACAGGACGCATTCCTGCCTAAAAATATTTCATAAGAATGAAGTGAAAGGAATTTTGCTCATGAAAAAATTGTTTTTTTGTCTTGCGTGTATTTTGTTTCTGACAGTCCAGGCGAATGCCGGAGAGAAAAAGGCTCTGCTTATCATGCTGGACGGTCTGCGTTCTGATGCACTCTATTCAGGAGCGTCGCCGAACATGGATTCTCTCATGGACGGTACATGGGCGGAAGGGTATCGCGGAGCGTTTACCTACCAGGCGCACACGAATCTCGATGCGGCTCCGTCGAGTGCCACGAATCATGTCGCGATCGCCACGGGAGTCACGGCAGCCAAGAACAAGGTGTTCAAAAACGGTCAGATCAATCAGGGACTTTACGATGAATTCCCGACCTGGCTCCAGCGTGCGCGGAAAGCGGATCCGGATCTCGTTTCCGTTTGGCTCTACAATTGGGGCGAAGACGCGAACATGAAGACCGACGCGACTTACCAGAATCGCCATGGCGGCGGGATCGCGGGGGATGAAAAACTCGTGGACGAGACCTGCCGGATCCTGGCCGGCACTTTCCCCGATACGGAAGGCGCGAACGGCACGAAGTGGACGCAGGGAAAAGACGTGGATGCGATCATGCTCTACCTGGACGCCATTGACGGTCTGGGGCACCGACATAATTTCTCGGTCAATTCGGACAAATACTTTGAATCGATCCCGTACTATGATTCGATGATCGGCAAGATCCTCGAAACGATCAAAAACCGCCCGAATTTCGCGAAGGAAGACTGGATGATCGTCGTTGTCTCGGATCACGGCGGAATTTACCGGACGCACGGTGTCGTCGGGTGCGAAAACTGCTACACGATCCCGATGATGGTTTCCGGCAAAAACATCAAGCCGGGCAAAATGGCTGGTCAGCCGCTCAACTGCACCTGCGCGGCATACCTGACGCAGCACATGACCGGTTCCATTCCGGAGTGCTTCGACGGTTTCATTCCGGAAACGGTTCCGGAAGTTCCCGCGAGTCTCGAAAACCCGGTCACCGACCCGGCGCAGGTCAAGACTGGGCAGGACGGCGATTTCAGTTTCGTCGTCTGGTTCAAGTCGAACGGCCCGCAGAATGGCGATCCGGCTCTTGTGTCGAATAAAGACTGGCGTTCCGGCCGGAATCCCGGTCTGGTGCTTGCCGTTTTTGAGGAAAAGGGGAATGCTGCCGTCACGCTGAATCTTGGCGACGGAAAGGCCCGCGAAGACATTCGCCAGCTCTTCTACGATCACGGGGAATGGACGTTCTTCGGCGTCACCGCGGATCGTGACGGAAACGCCGTCCTTTACGTCGGGACGCAGAACGGCAGACTTCAGTTCATCTCGGACGACATTTCGACGCTCAAAACGCTCGCTTCAAGCATGAACTGGCATGTTGGAAATGACGGGACCGGTGCGTACCAATACCCGCTCAATGGCGAAACGCGCGGATTCCAGTACTGGCCGGCCGTGCTGACGGAAGACCAGATGAACGCGCTGTTCACGCAGGGACTCGCAAAATAGCGTCTTGAAACGTTCCGTTTTTTGAATTTCAGGGAGACTCGTGCTGTGCGGGTCTCCTTTCTTGATAGATCCCGCCGAAAAAGAGGTTTTTTCATGAGATCACGTTCCGGTATTGCGTCCATTCTGTTTTTTTTGTCGATCTTCATGCCGATGACGGCCTTCTGTGAGGAGGTGTGTGTCTCGTTTGCCCGCGGTGCGTGGGACGCGGAGGAGTGGCTGACGGTCCGAAGTCCGCGCTGGGAAGTCACGGGGGAGTGGGAACAGAACGATGACTGCATCTCGAACCGCATTCCACCCGGCATGACTCCGGAAGAGCAGCTCAGTTCGCCGGAGACGTACGTCAGTATGCTCTACAAAACGCCGTTTCAGCAGGATTCAGTATTCAGCACGCGATGCGCGTTCGATCATCGGATGGCGCCGCTGCTCGTTTTTTCCCGGGAACTCGTTCCGGAGCATCGTGAGCATCTGGAAGTCGTGCTTTTTGACCGGGGACTGAATCTCTGGCATCACTATTTCAAAGACGGCAAACCCTCCTGGAAGAAGCTGGGATTTCTGGAAACGCAGTTTTCTCCGGGAGTCGTATACGACCTGTCGGCCGAGATCTTCACGAACGAGGACGGGACGTTCCTCACGATGTCGTGCGATGGCAAGAGCCTCACGTGCCCCATCGACGGCGGCTGGCCGAACGTTTTTTACGCGGGGATCACCGCCTGTGAAGGCCGAAACCGATTCTACGATTTCCGCGCAAAACCTATTCCATCGCGTTAGAAGTTGAAGTTTTTTCCAGCCCCCCCTTGCTGGAAGGACAATTTTGTGATATAATGATTTCCACTATACTGCGCTACTTCAATTTATCTCTTTTGTTTTTTTCAGTGAAAGGAAAGTATCATGCCGAATCAAAATCAGGCAGGACATCGTTTTGGAACTCCTGTGAATGCAGATCCGTCGAGTATCCAGCAGCATTATAACGACACCTGCGCAGTTCGCTGCCAAGAAATCATTTTACGAGATTACGGGATCCACCTCTCCGAAGATCAGGCGGTTCAGCAGGCGATCGATCTTGGTCTCTACACTCCGGGCTACGGTACGCCTATGGACGATGTCGGGAAACTTTTGGAATCCAATGGGATCCCGGTCACACAGACGGATAATGCGAACATTTTCAATCTCGTAAACGAGTTAGGCCAGGGCCATCGAGTAATCGTTGGAGTCGATTCCGATGAACTTTGGGGATCGGCCGGCTGGCTGCATGATTTGGGCGAGCTGTTCGCGCCGTCGGGGGCGGATCATGCGCTCATCGTCTCGGAGATCGACACGAGCGACCCGAATAATATCAAGGTCATCCTCACGGATCCTGGAAGCGGAGATGTCGCTAAGGAATACACGCTGGAGGAATTTCAGGACGCGTGGAAAGATTCCAACTGCTTCATGGTTTCGACGAACTATCCGCCGCCGCAGAATATGGATCTGCCTGAAATGGCAAACTTCGATTACTCGCAGGGACATATCGACACTGCATTCAACATGCCGTGGAACGATTTTTCCTATGCGTATGATAATTACCAGCTTTACAATTGGACCCCCGGGACTTCCACGTTCGATTCCTACTACGATCTGATGTCGCATGGATACACCAATTGGGGAATGTATGATTCCGTTTGGAACAGCTACGATCCGTATTCGCCGTATTCACCGTCATTTGATTCTCCAAACTGGCTGTCTGAGAACGCCATGGACCCGACGCTTGACACGTTCTCCTGCCCAGATCCTTTAGCGTCGCTTGGTACGCCGCAGGATCCCATGTTCGATCCCGGCATGGATCTTGGGATGGATCTTGGGATGGATACCAACACGGATCCCGGTTTTGATTCTGATTTTGGCAGCGACACTGATTTTGGCTTTGGTTTTGACTGCTGATTTGATTTTTAAGGAGGAATTTTTATGTTGCTTGCACTTGGCACAATGGCACTTGCCGGATTGGCATATTCGTCTGGAAGCACACTTTTGGGGGGCTGGCTTTCCAACAGAAGGCAGGTAAAAAATCAGCAGGATAATCAGCGTTTTCAGGGGGAACTCGCCGTAAAACAGCAGGAATTTCAGAAAGCCCAAACTGAAAAGAATTTTGTGCAGTCTGCAGAACTGCAGCGGGAGATCACAGAGTTAAAAGCAGCGCTGGACCGACAGATGCAGGAAGAGCGTTTCAATCAGAATATCGATATGTGGGAGAGATCCCATTTTATCGATCAGGTCTGGCCGCTCATCAACACGCCGCAGGGATATGTGGATTATCTGAAACAGATCGGCTGTCCCATGTCGGTCATCGTAACTGGAAAACTCGAGGATAAGTTATCCAATGTCCTCGCCTCCGCGTCCGGTTTCATCAACACACACTACGCGAACCAGAAGCAGATCTATTACTACAATCAGGGCTGGAAGGAGAATATGCGGACTCGCCAGGGAAACGCGCAGCGCGATGCCATCCATCAGGGGCTGAGCGGTCTGCCGACGCTCGTCGTTATGCCGGATATCGAGAATGGCGATTTTAAACTGGATGTCGCGTTCTGGGGATTTGGCGAATCCATACCTCAGACCGTTTCTGTCTTCAAGCGGAATTACCAGCAAATGGAAATGGAGGTCCTTCGCAATATCGCGCAGGAATGGAACGACCGACCGCTTCCGTCAACGTCAAATCCGAAGATCATGTCCATTAAGGCCAATATCGAAATAGCTAAGAAACAGGAAGAGTACCGCCGGATCCTTCGGGCAGAGAAAAAATACTCGGAAGAGCAGATCGAGCAAATGTGTGATGAGATCTACGCGTCTGAATACAAAAAAACCGGATTGGAAGCCGATGTGGCCCGCGGGATCAGTCAGCTTGCCGGGGCGCCGATCGCGATCGCATCCGGCCTGTATGCTGACGCGTTCCTGCTTGGGACTGGCAATGCGCCCAAATTGCCGACTCTGTTGAAAGAGTTTCCGATGTCGATCCAAAAAGACATGGAAAAACAGATCGGTATCTTTTATGTGGATCTGATCCAAAAGATCGACGTGCTGGATCGTCCCAAAGCCTGTGCGCTTATTGCCCAAGCCTATGCCCAATGCGGAGATACGAAGGTCGCGCAGCAGTTCCAAATGCTCGCTCTAAAGGACTTGCAGGGATATTACGGCAACCGTTCACGTCAGATCGCACGTCCGCACTGGGAGGCTGTCGAGATCATCCGAAAAGCTCCGCTTTGCAAAATGAGTGAGTTTCCATATCTCCTCCGAGACGCAAAAGCACCACAGTTCTTGTTAAGCGCCTCCCGCTAAGTCGTCAACGAGCGGCCCGGCAGGCTCTAACAGCAGTCCGTCGGGTCGCCCGCGCTGGCGTTGGATGGTTTTCATGGCGGAATCGCCTTTTTATTTCTTTTTTCGAGCTTTGCGTTTCGCGATATTCGCAAGAACTTGGTCGTACCACCGCGGGAATATACCGAGCAGCCGCACAAGCCAGGCGTGGACTGGTTTTCCATTCATGGACCAAAAGAAAGCGGCCGTCTTTGGCGAAAGGTGACGATCGGGAAGTACGAGATGCCGCCATTCATCTTTCCGAATGGAAGACGTCATCATCTGCCGGATCCCCTCTTCGAATTCCGTTCCGCGAAACTGAAAATAGACTTTCCGAAACCAATAGTATTTCAATTTCGTCACGAGATCCATCACATCCAGACCTGCGCCGCATTTTTCAAAATCGTCTTTAAGTGCCGTAAAAAGCGGAATGTACTGGATCTTCTTCCGTTCCTCGCCAGGCCGATTGGAATATCCGACTCCGTAACGGTAAAAAATCAATTTTTCGTGCAGGATGTCGATCCTCCGAGCCAGCCAAGCGACCTTTCTGGAAAAATGCTCATCTTCAAAAAGATGTCCTTCAAGGAAACGGATCTGATTTTTACGAAGGAATTCCGTCAGATAAAGCCGATTCCAGACGACACAGTAACCAGCTTCCACGCACTCCATTTTTTCAAACAGTTCCGTACAGTGCTCGTGGGTGAGTCTGGCGAGTCTGCGAATAAATTTTGGGGAAGGCGGCTCAACGTGAAAGAGAAACTGAACGACTTCGCTTGCATTTTGTTCCGCGTAACGGTATGCTTTTTCGCACATTTCCAGATCTGCCCAGTCATCGGAATCGAGAAATGCGATATACTTTCCGCGCGCCAGTTCGATCCCTTTATTTCGTGCCGCGGACTGACCTGCGTTTGGCTGATGAATGACGACGAAGCGCTCATCGTGCGCAGCATACTCGTCGCAGATATTCCCCGAAGAGTCCGTCGAACCGTCATCGATACAAATGATCTCAAGCTCCTTCAGCGTCTGATCCCGAACCGAATCAAGACATGGTCGCAGATACTTTTCAGCATTAAAAACGGGGATGATGACCGAAACACGCGGATTCATTCAGGAGCCTCTCCTTTACCGATCCACCTCTTGACGCATTTCTTTATGCGGATCCGGTGTTTTCGGTAGATCTGGTAGTATCGATTTCTCCGAACTGATTTTCTTATCCTCTTCCACAAGGGCCCTTTTTCATACTCTCCCGCCCATGGCGTTTTGGAAAGAACTTTCAGAAAGATCTCCTGCTGGACGCTCATGTATGCAAAAGCGTCCGGTTTCGGCGTCCAGACAAAATGGATGATGCCGCGGCATTCCTTGATCGCCTCTCTTTTACTGAGATCGGGATGCTTCTCCTGCTCGAACGGATTGACCTGAATGTTCCAACACGCGGGCAATTCGAAACGTTCGTTCTTCAGAAAAACATTCAGTCCATCCTGATCGCCGAATTTGATCTTCTCGGAATTCGCGAGCGTCCAACTCAGAACGTCACGGAAAAGCGCACGTTCACGGATCTGCTTCAGATCAAGAAGGAGCATGCCGGCATTAAAATAGAAATCGATACCAAGCACTTCGGCTTCGCGAACTTCTTTGAAACACTCGCCGTAGTCCTCGACCACACCGGCAGCCTTTCCCGCAAGATCCGTCTTCCACAGTTCCGAAAGCGGCCGAGTCACGATCATATCACAGTCCAGATAAAGCAGCCGATCCAGGTCCGGGAGAAGCTCAGGAAGGAGAAGACGCAGATATGTGGAAAGCCCAAGATAGGAACACTGCGGCAAGTCCTGAAGACGCTCCATCTCCGGTTTCAGAAAGATAAGTTCATGGTCACGGAGGGTCTGCAGCTTTACCAATCGCGCTTTATTCTCTTCCGAGATCCCGTTGTCGACCACATAAAAACAGAGACGTTCCTCTTTTTGGGCCGAAAGCAGGATCGAAGCGATACAGCAGCCGGCATACTTGCAGTAATTATCGTCTGTCCCTAATGCAATATGGATCTTTTCGGAAACGCTCATAATATCATCTTTTCGGTTTGGCAAATCGAAACAGTTCCGCAAAACACACGCTCTCCATGTTTCACGGCCGCATTATATCAAATTTAAAAGTATACTCCGCAATGCCGTTCTGTCAAGACCTGAATCTTAAATTTGATACAAATATTTCAGTTCCGCCGGCAAAAGTGTCCGATTTTACCATTGAAAATACGGAAGAACGAAAAAACGCATCTCAAACATTCTGCGAACACTCTGCGAAATTCGCTCATTGCCTACTTTTTCATGCTGGATGTCCGTACATTTTCGCGTATCAGTATGTTTGGAATGGCCTTTAAATTCGGCAAATCCAACTCGATCTTTACAAAAAATCTGCAAAAATTTTAAAAAAAACACAAAAAAATGCTTGACAGAAGAGTAAGACAGATTAAAATAGAAGTGTTTTAGAATTTAAATATTGGGAAGAGATACTCATGAATAAAAATACATTCCTGCACAACACGCACAAGATCGCCCTTTCCGCACTGGCCGGAATGTGCCTCACTGGTTCCGTTTCCGCGGAAATGGTCGGTTTCTGGAACTACGATGCCGGGAATGCCGTCAACTCCGTCACGGGCACGGCAGATCTGAACATCGTGAACACGAAAGGCACGACCGGCGTTTCCTTCGCGGACGGTGTTTACACTTCCGACGGCACGAGTTACCTTCGCGGCACCGGAACGAACTACACCATCGCCAACCTTCCGACCGGCGCGAGTGCGTACACGATCTCCTCTTATGTTCAGACGCCGACTATCGGCAATTGGGGCTTTGTCGGCTGGGGAACGTACGGCAAAAACAACCAGTGCAATGCCTTCCGTACATTCAATGAGAAAGGAGCTGTCGCCTTACGTCACTACTGGTGGGCAAATGACCTTGACGCGCACTACAATGCAGATACCTGGACCGATACTCCATTCAGCGGCGAGTGGTACCATGCCGTCGCGACCTCGAACGGAACCAGCCAGAATATCTATTTCAACGGTCAGCTTGTCGCTTCACGTACCGGCAGTAACCACAATATGCAGAACGCCAATTTCACCATCGGCAGCACGAACAATAACAACAATGAGATCCTCATCGGCTCGATGGACAATACATCCGTCTATTCGCATGAACTCTCGCACGGCGACGTCGTGAATCTCACCATTGCGCCGAATATCGGCATGACCGGCTGGTGGGTCGATTCCGATACGATCAGCGGGAATCAGAAAGCGGACCGACTCACCGGAAAAGTCTGGTCGGAATCCCTCGAAGCGTCCGCGAAAACGGTCATCAAAGGGAACGGAAACACGATGCTCTTTGACCGAGCCCTGAACGCAAAGGAAAACGCGTACTTCACAGGCCAGATCGCCGCAGGCCACACATACCAGATGGACGCGGAAGTTTCCGCCTGGACGAACACGAACACCGCGTGGGTCCGAACGAAATCGCTCACTTACGACGGCTCGACCACTCCGCTGGGCATCCATGTCGGCGGTACGACTACGGCCGTCACGCTCACCGCCACCGGCGCGAACCTGAACAAGACGAATCTCGTCACCATCCTCCCCGGCGGTACGCTCAACATCACCAACACCGATAATTTCTCGACCACCCTCTACATCAACGGCGGAACGCTCAAAGGCGGAAATATCCGCTCCAGAGACGGCGGCGAGATCATCATGAATTCCGGCAAGATCGAGCATTCACAGATCCGGATCGGATACGGCGGAACGAACGGCTCGTTTACCCTGAACGGCGGACAGGCGGACGTCAGTTTCTTCATCATGGGTGAAGTCAATAAAGAAGCGAACGCGCTGGTCACCGTCAATATCAACGGCGGAACGCTCAATTCCTACGCAATAAATAACGACAAGAACGTGGGTATCGTCATCGGGCGCGGAAGTAAAGGGATCTTTAACCTCAACGGAGGGACCGTCAATGCGTCCGGCGTCACCACCTACACCAATGGTGCAGTCCACATCGGCCCCCAAAATGTCGGGATCCTCAATATGTCCGGCGGCGAATTGAACGTTTCCGGCGACGGCCTCTACATTGAGCATAAAGACTCCGCGATGAACCAGTCCGGCGGCGTCGCAAACATCACCAGCACCAAAGGGCTTACCATCAATAAAGATTCCGCCTACAATCTCTCCGGCGGCTTCCTGAACGTACACTCCATCACGAACAACGCAGGCGCATTCACCCAGACCGGCGGCAAGCTGTCCGGTACCGGCGAAGCCCTTACGCTGACGGGGAACTACACGATGAACGGCGGTCTCCTCGGTTCTCCGCTCACCGTCACGGGCAATGCGGCCGTCAACGCCATTCCCGGCGCGATCACGTCCATGACCGTCAACGGCGAACTCACCGGCGGGGTCCTCGATTCGAAATACTACACCGTCACGAAGAACGGAAACGCCTCCGTCATCGCGCCGTCTGCCTACTCTCAGGAAATGCTCACTGACGGCACCTACGTCTGGGGCGGCGGTACCGGAAACTACGATCAGGCCAACCTGAACTGGGTCCAGAACGGTGCCTACGTCGACACGGTCCCCGGAAAAGACTCCCGCGTCATCATCGCGAGCGGTCAGGTGAACATGAAGACCAACGCACAGGCCGGTGAAGTCTACCTCAGCGGCGCGACGATGGCTTACCCCGCCGGCACGTTCACGAACAATATCGGAAAAGTTTACGTAGGAGAAGGCGGCGTAGTCACGCTTCACAACAACACGCTCCTCAATGGTACTGATTTCGTCATCGACGGCGGAACGGTCAAAAATGGCCGTTTCTTCACCGGACACGGTACCGATACGGTCCTGAATTCCGGAAAGATCGAAGTGAATGAACTCCGCGTCGGCAACGAAGGCACCGAAGGCAGCCTCACCGTCAACGGCGGAACAGTCACGACCGGCTGGCTGGCACTCGGTGAAATCGACGGCTCGCAGCCTAACGCGAAAAGCACGGTCACGCTGAATGACGGCACCATCACCGCACAGGGCAACACGGCCGTCATCGTTTCTCGCGGCGGCAAGAGCGACCTGATCATCAACGGCGGGACCTTCAACGCCAGCGGAACCAGCAGCGCGACGAAAGGCGCGCTGAATATCGGCTCGCACAATGAAAGCTCCTCAAAGATCACCGGCGGCACGCTGAACGTCAGCGGCAAGGGACTCTACATCGGAAAACAGTCCGGCAGCGGAACATGGAGCTCGACCTTCACGCAGGAAGGCGGGTCGGTCAACATCGGGTCAGGCACAAACATCACCCTCGGCGAAGGCGGCAGCTATATCATGACCGGCGGACGGCTCAACACTCCGTCGATCATCGGATCCACGAACGAGAATCTCCAGATCACCGGCGGTCTCCTCTCCCCCGGCGGAAAAGGCCAGATCGCCATGACGCACGTGACGGGCGACATCACGCTCGGCGGCGACAGCGCGTTTGAAGTCACGATCGGAGCACTCCAGCCAGACCTCACCGACAGCAGCGATATTCTCGCGGTCGACGGCACGCTGACTCTCGATTCCCTGCTGGTGCTCGACATCATCGATACGCTGAATACAGACGATGAGTACCTGATCCTTGCGTCCAAAAATCCGATCCAGTCCAACGAATACGGCTCCGCAGAAGCGTGGGCATTCGAAAATGCGGTGAACGGCATCGTCCTGACCGTTGCGGAAAATTCGAATCTTCTGGAGGGCTACAATTACGTCGTGACCGCCCGCTTTGGCGAACAGGCCGGCGACGGCGTCCCGGAACCTGCGGCATGGGTCCTGCTGGTACTCGGCTGCGGCCTCCTCTTCTGGCGGAAAAAGAAGTCTGCCGTTCTTCCAGCTCTCGCCCTTTCCTGCCTCCTGACCGGCTGCGGCGGCCCCGGATATCCGGTCTGCACATGGGAAGGAACCGTCAGTCTGAAAGGCGAACCGGTCCCATCCGACGCCACGGCTACCATCACGGTCTCCTCGACCGATGCGAAGACTGCCTCCCGCTCTGTTTCAGCTCCGATCGTGAATGGAAAGTATGTCCTCGAAAACGTTCCGCAGGGGGAAGTCCTCGTTCAGTTCAACATCGTGCAGGAAACTCCGGCGAAAAACCCGGAAGACGCTGCCCGTGGAATGACGGACGTGAAGAACCTCATGCCGAGAAAATTTAAACCGTTCACCGAAACTGCAAACGGTGACGCGATCGATAAGAATTTTGAAATTAAGTAAGTTAAATCAAAAATGAAAAACACAAAACGCGGATTTACTTTGGTCGAACTGTTGGTCGTCATTGCCATCATAGGGATGCTTGTGGCTCTTCTGCTCCCGGCGATCCAGCAGGCGCGTGAATCAGCCCGGCGAATGCAGTGTGCGAATAAGCTGAAACAGCTTTCACTCGGAATCCACAATTACGAGTCAGCACACAAAGGTTTTCCATACGGATGTTACTCTTGGGCAGACGACTGCGATCCCGCACGCTGGGACGGTTCTACCAAACGCTGGTACGAGGACCACAACTGGTACTCTTACGTCATGGCCTACATCGACCAGACGGCGATCCACCAGATGATCGATTTCGACTACATGATGTCGCACGTCAAAAATTACGAAGCACGAACGACCAAATGTCCGAACTTTTCCTGTCCGTCAGACATCGGACAGGTCGAAAACGAGTGGAACCACAAAAACTGGGCGAAACTCCGTTCCAATTACGTCTGCAACTGGGGCAACACAAACTACGCGCAGACGAACATTGGCTCTCCCGGCACGGATGAAGACCTGGATGGCGAGGGCTACGATCCGAACAATCAGCGTTTCCGCGGCGCGCCGTTCGTTCCCAAGCGCAACAATCCGATGCAAAAGATCAAAGACGGTCTGAGCAATACGCTGATGTTCTCCGAAACGCTCGTTCTTCCGCACACCGGCTCCGCGTGGGGCGGTCCGATCAGCGAAGTTTCCGTCTCCGTCGGCGGTCAGACCTTCAACGGTTTCCGTACGCCGAACTCAGAGGATGGAGACTCGGTCATTCAGCATCCGTCTGCTGCGATCTGTGCTTCCAACGGCATCCCTACGCCGAAAAAGGTCAGCGGGCACCTGAACCAGATCTTCACGGCCCGAAGTCACCATCCCGGCGGCGTGAATGCCTCCCGATGCGACGGAGCAGTCTCGTTCTACTCCGACGACATCAGCGCGTTCGTCTGGCAGGCATTGAGTACTGCCGCAGGGAGTGAGCAGATCAAAAAAGAGGACGAAATTTAAGTGCTCTGCTTTCATATTTCGCATGACGGTCGCACTGTACAGGACGCGGTGGGTACTGTCATGCGTTTCCTTATTTTACTGGGTTTGATGTTTTACTGGAAATTGGAAATCAACCTATGAAAAAATGGTTTTTTTCACTGAGCGCCCTTTTGCTGGCGTGTACCGGATCCGTTTTCGCGGAACCGGCCTCCCACGAGTACAACATCTCCCCGGTCCCCTTCACGCAGGTGGAAGTCCCAAACGGATTCTGGCGTCCGCGTCTGGATGCAGTCCGCGAGGAAACGATCCCGTTCTCATTCCGAAAATGCGAAGAGACCGGCCGAATCAGCAATTTCGCCAAAGCCGGCGGCCTGATGGAAGGTAAATTCCAGGGGATCTATTTTGATGATTCCGACCTCTACAAAGTGATCGAAGGGGCTGCGTACGTTCTTGCTCTCCAGAAGGACGAGAAACTCGACGCATACCTTGACGAGATCATCGCGAAAATCGCAGCCGCGCAGGAAGACGACGGTTACCTGTACACTTCCCGCACGATCTACCAGAAAGCGAAGGACAAAAAAGGGCATTACGTTCCGCCGGGAGGTCTTGAACGCTGGAGTGCTCCCGTAGGAAACGAACTTTACTGTATCGGTCACCTTTACGAAGCGGCGTACGCGCACTATCTCGCGACCGGAAAGCGCAATCTGCTCGACATCGCGCTGAAGTCTGCGAACCTCATCTGCGACACGTTCGGCGTCGGCAAATCTCAGAACTGGCCGCCGGAGCATCAGGAGATCGAGATCGGGCTGGCGAAACTCTACCGTCTGACCGGCGAACGGAAGTACCTCGACACTGCGAAGTACTTCCTCGATATGCGCGGACAAAAGGAAGGAAGGACATATCCGAGTTTCGGCCTGTTTCTTCAGGACCACCTTCCGATCCTCGATCAGAAGGAAGCGGTCGGACACGCTGTCCGCGCGTGCTACATGTACTGCGGAATGGCAGATATTGCCGCACTGACCGGCGACAAGGCATACATGGACGCGATCCTGACGATCTGGAAAGACGTCGTAGAACGCAAACTCTACATTACCGGCGGTATCGGCGCACAGCCCCGCGGTGAGGCTTTCGGCCCGGCATACTATCTCCCCAACGACACCGCATACTGCGAAACGTGTGCACAGATCGCCGGCGTTTTCTGGGCGCACCGCATGTTCCTCGATTCCGGAAAAGCGGAATACTATGACGTCCTGGAGAAGATCCTCTACAATGCGCTCATTTCCGGCATCAATCTGGAAGGAAACCGTTTCTTCTACCCGAACGTCCTCGAAGTCCCCGTCCGACGTGAACGCAGTCCGTGGTTCGGCTGCTCCTGCTGTCCGAGCAACCTTTGCCGTTTCCTGGCCTCCATGCCGGGTTACGTCTATGCCGTGAAAGACGATGCGGTCTACGTGAACCTCTTCACCGATTCCAAAACGGAACTTGACGCGAAAGTAAACGGCGAGACCGCCAAGGTCGCGCTTGAGCAGAAGACGAACTATCCGTGGGACGGCAAGATCTCCATTTCGACGAAGACTTCCGGACGCTACACGCTGAAAGTCCGCATCCCGGGCTGGACGCAGGGTATCGTGACGCCGGGCGAAGAGCAGCTTTACTCTTTCATCGAAAAAGAAACTCCGGCCTGGACCGCGAGCCTGAACGGTGCCGCAATCGAGAAACCGGAGATCGTGGACGGATTCCTGACGCTGACCCGCGACTGGAAAGCAGGCGACGCGATCTCGCTTGATTTCCCGATGCCGGTCCGCCGTGTACTGGCTGACGAACGCGTTGAAGCCGACCGCGGCAAAGTCGCCTTCCAGCGCGGCCCGATCGTCTTCTGTGTTGAGCAGCAGGACACCGATACGAAATCGCTCTTTGCGCTTCAGGTCTCCGACGACGCGCAGATCACCGAAAAATGGGAAGGCGAGGAACTCGGCGGCATCCTGACGCTGAATGTTCCGGTGACAGAATTCACGAAAATGAACTCTGATTCCGGCATTACGCCCCGTAAAACGTCGATCCGTATGATCCCGTACTATGCGTGGGCACATCGTGAACCGCGTCAGATGACGGTCTGGCTCGCACGCGAAATGTCGGCCGTGAAACCGCTGACGTTCCTTTCCGGGGCGGAGATCAAAGCCTCCAATTTCGTGAAGGACGCCCACTTCATGTGTGACGGAAAAGTTCCGACGGACGTCAAAGACACCCAATTCCCGCGTATGCACTGGTGGCCGAAGACGGGGGCCAGTCTCTGGGTCGAGTACCGTTTCCCGGAAGCCGTGACGCTCAGCAGCACAAAGATCTTCTGGTTCGATGACCGCGACTACGGCCACTGCCGTGTTCCGGAATCGTGGAAGCTTTTCTATCTGGACGACGCCGGAAAATGGCAGCCGGTCAGCAATCCGAGCGGTTTCGGCGTGGAATTCTTCAAATTCAACGAAACGACGTTTGACGCCGTGAAGACGAAGGGCCTCCGCATCGAGATCCAGTCCCAGAAAGAATGGGCCGGCGGCATCTACGAGTGGGAAGTGAAGTAAAAAATCCGCTCGCGGCCGTATGGAAGCCTGAAACCATTTTTTTCGCGGTTTCAGGCTTTTTTTGATTCTGGAAATCGTCAATTACACCTTGACAATGAAATTTTTTCATGATATAATGCCGTTTATTGTGTGTAAATTTTAACGAAAACGCGATTTTTGAGGCTGCGGGAAGAAAAAGGAACGATCCGCTATGGGAAAATGTGAATCTGCCAGTATTGGCTTTGAAAAACAAATATGGGACGCCGCGTGTGTACTGCGCGGCAACATGGACGCGTCGGAATACAAGTCCGTTGTTCTAGGGTTAATTTTTCTCAAGTACATTTCCGACCGTTTTGATGAAAAACACCAGCAGCTGGTGGAAGAAGGCGACGGCTTTGAGGAAGATGTGGATGAGTACACTTCCGAAGGTATTTTCTTCGTTCCCGAAACGGCCCGTTGGTGCGTCATCGCTTCCAGGGCGCACACTCCCGAAATCGGCACCGTGATCGACGATGCCATGCGGGCGATCGAGAAAGAAAACAAACGGCTAAAGGACATTCTCCCCAAGAACTTCGCGCGTCCCGAATTGGATAAGCGCCGTCTGGGTGATGTGGTCGACCTCTTCACCAACATTAAGATGGTCGATGCGGGCAATAGCCGTGATATTCTGGGAAGGACCTACGAATACTGCCTCTCGAAATTTGCCGAGCAGGAAGGCAAGCTGGCAGGCGAATTCTATACCCCCTCCTGCGTGGTACGCACACTGGTCGAAGTGCTTCAGCCCTACAACGGCCGCGTGTACGATCCCTGCTGCGGATCGGGCGGCATGTTCGTTCAGAGCGCAAAGTTCATCGAGAACCACAGCGGAAATATAAATAATATTTCTGTATTTGGCCAGGACTCCAACCCGACCACATGGAAGATGGCACAGATGAACCTTGCCATCCGCGGTATCGAAGCCAACCTCGGCAGCTACAACGCGGACACGTTCTTTAACGATTGCCACCCGACGCTCCGTGCCGACTTCATCATGGCAAACCCGCCATTCAACCTCTCCGGCTGGGGCGCGGATAAGCTGAAGGACGACGTGCGTTGGCAGTACGGTATGCCGCCTGCAGGCAACGCCAACTTCGCATGGCTGCAGCACATGATCTACCATCTGGCACCTAACGGCAAGATCGGCATGGTGCTGGCGAACGGTGCGCTTTCATCCCAAAGCGGCGGTGAAGGTGAGATCCGACAGAACATTGTCAACGCAGATTTGGTCGAGTGCATCGTTGCGATGCCGACACAGCTTTTCTACACCACACAGATCCCCGTGTCCCTGTGGTTCCTTTCCAGAAACAAGAAGCAGCGCGGCAAGACACTGTTCATTGATGCCCGCAAGCTCGGCACCATGGTCACCAGAAAGCTGCGAGAATTGACCGATGCAGATATCGCCATGATCGCGGACGCATACAAGGCATACTGCGACGGGACACTTGAGGATCAGAAGGGCTTCTGCGCTGTGGTCGATACCGACGAAATCGCCAGGCAGGACTACATCCTCACCCCCGGACGCTATGTAGGCATCGAGGAACAGGAAGACGATGGTGAACCCTTCGAAGAAAAGATGGCCAGACTGACCGGCGAACTTTCCGAACTGTTCGCACAGTCTCATACGCTGGAAGCAGACATTCGGCAGAAGCTGGAGGCGATCGGTTATGCCTTATAATGAAGTGAAACTTTCGGAGTTGGCATCATACATTTCGAGAGGAATTACACCAAGTTATACAGAAACAGAAGGCGTGTGCGTTATCAACCAGAAGTGCATACGAAACGGAGTTCTTTCTTTAGCCGAAGCCCGGTTGCACAATGAATCTAAAAAGAAGGTTCCGATCGATAAAATAATTCAGCCGATGGACATTCTGGTTAATTCCACAGGAACGGGTACGCTTGGAAGAGTCGCACAGGTAACAAGCAATGTTAGAGCAACAGTGGATTCCCATGTGACAATCGTTCGTCCAGCGGAAAAAGTAGATCCGCTATTCTTAGGATATGCTGTAAAGTGGCGCAAGCCTTACATTGAAGCATTAGCTGAAGGATCTACCGGACAAACAGAATTGTCCAGATTCAGACTTGGCGACGAAATTATTATACCGTTGCCATCATTGGCAGCACAAAAGCAAATTGCCGAAACATTATTTGCAATTGACTGTAAAATCAATACTAATAGTATGATAAACGATAATTTACAGCAGCAATTGTCCGCCATCTTCCGCGAGTGGTTTATCGACACTCCCTATTCTGCAGAGTGGCCACGCGGTACATTTGCTGATCTCATTGATCGCACCATCAGCGGCGATTGGGGCAAGGATGCGC
>JAFQOH010000067.1:0-37698 GCA_017403345.1 Thermoguttaceae bacterium | reverse complement strand
AGGAAATTCAGCTTTAGGAAATTCAGCTTTAGGAAATTCAGCTTTAGGAAATTCAGCTTTAGGAAATTCAGCTTTAGGAAATTCAGCTTTAGGAAATTCAGCTTTAGGAAATTCAGCTTCAGGAAATTCAGCTTCAGGAAATTCAGCTTCAGGAAATTCCAATGGATCCGCGAGCATCGCCTGCGTCATTTCATCTATTTCATTTTGGCGGACATTGTGAGAGTCCAGTTTCCGGTGCGGATCTGTGTGATCGGTAGTCATGTACAGCAAAAAGTACGCAAAGAAGATGCACGGTATCAGCAAGAAAAAAAGAAGGAAGGATCCAAGGAAAAAAATGATCCCGCGCGGAAATGCAGAGAGCTGCATCGGTTGGAAAATTTCTTTATGTGATCTTGAACCCATGATTACTGCCTCCGCATTTTAAAACAGGCATTTCCTTCCAAAATTTCCAACACTTTCTCCAACGTCTCCCTAAAAATTCCTAAGATTTGAGGATCGAACTCTCTTTCTGCTTTCAGCTTTCATTTTGGCACGAAAATGTAATTTCCGCAAGCATTTCCCCATGAAATTTCAGAAATTTTCACTTTTTCTTCTTCCCCCTTGACTTTCACTCTCATTCCAGGTACAATCAAGAGAAGATCCCAGATCTCCGTAAGTTTCAGACATTTTCGGAGTCTTGCCGTCATGGAACGCCATTTCCATTTTTCGGCGGCCCCGCCTAACTTACCTTGACCTAACGTTCACGAGGAGGTTTCATGAAGAAACTGTTTTTGACACTCATGTTCTTTTTCGGTTTTGTGCTCCCATCTTTCGCGGCGGATGCGGACTCTGCGATCCAGGGACCCGCTGAGGCGCGGTACACGCTGATCTTCGCGCCGGAAACCGGTCGTCCTGCCGAGACGCATACCGCAGCTTTGGAACAGAAAGGGAACGTTCAGTACCTGACCATTCCAGCCGCGTCGGTCCCGGAAGGGACGCGCTATCTTGAGGTCCACCATCCGTGGGCGAACGCGGCGGCGGGAGAAGACGGATTTTTTGTGTTCTGCAACGGAATGTACGGCACATTCAAGGAACGTGAAAATGCGCGGTACGTGAATTCGCACGTCGTGATGCCGACTTTCGGCGTGAAAACTCCCCGCGGCGCCATGGCCGTCATCATGACCGGCCTGCGTTACGAAGCGCGTCAGTTCTGCGACCTGCGGGATGGCAAATACCGCGTTTTTCCGTCCTACGATCTTTCCAATCTCGTGAACGGCAAGATCTACTCGGACATTCAGCTTGAATTTCACCTTCTGTCGCAGTCGGCCGAGTATTCCGACATGGCGCGCGTTTACCGAAACTGGCAGCTTGCGCGCGGGGAGGTGAAGCCTCTGAAAGAAAAGATCGCCGGGCGTCCGGAACTGAAATACGCTGCAGAGGCGATGGAGATCCGCGTCCGTATGGGCTGGAAGCCGGTCCCGTCTCCTGTGAAGGAGCAGACGGCAGAAAACGAACCGGAGATGAAGGCCGTCATCACGTTTGACCGATTCAAGCAGATCGTGGATGAATTCAAGCGTCAGGGGATCGAAAAGGCGGAATTTTGTCTCGTCGGCTGGAATATTGGCGGGCACGACGGACGGTATCCGCAGATCTTCCCGGCAGACTCGCGTCTCGGAGGGACCGAAAAGCTCAAGGAAGCCGTTCGGTACGCGCAGGCCAACGGGTACCAGGTCGTTTGCCACACGAACTACTCCGATGCGTACAGCGTGTCGCATCTCGGAGGACGCTGGGACGAAAATTTCCTTCTGCGCAAGAAAGACGGAAACACGAACACGTACACGACCTGGGGCGGCGGCGCAATGTACGAAACGTGTCCGGAGTGCATGTTCAAACGGTTCCCGAACGAAGACTTTCCGGCACTCTCGGCGTGCGGTTTCCGCGGCATCCACTACATCGACGTCTACTCCACCGTAAATCCGCGCACATGCCACAGTCCGGATCACCCGGCCACGAAAGAGGATTTCGCGAAATGGACGCGCGAGATCTTTGCGAAGACGCAGAAAGACCTTGGCGGAATGGGGTCTGAGGGCGGTTTCGACTACGCGATCTCGAATCTGGACTACGCGCTGTACATCAGCTTCTACAATCCGGGCACTCCTCTTCCGAATCTCGTCGATCGGCACGTGCCGTTCTGGCACATCGTGTACAATGGGATCGTTTTGAACAATCCGTACTGCGCGACGACGAACTACACGATCAAGGATCCGCTCACGAAAATGAAGCTCGTTGAATTCGGAGGACGGCCGATGTTCTACTTCTACAGTAAATTTCGAAGTACCGGAAAAAACTGGATGGGAGACGCAGACATCGAGTGTGGAACGGATGAGATCCTCCGGCAGTCCGTCGCGGCGATCAAAAAAGGATACGATGAATTTGAGTCGATGAAGGAACTTCAGTACGAGTTTCTCGACGGCCACTCCGAGCTCGCGCCGGGCGTGTTTCGTTCCGTCTTCTCGAACGGGACGCAGATCGTCTGCAACTACACGGAAGAGGACTTCACGTACGAAGGAAAGACCGTCAAACCGATGACGTACGCAGTCCTGAAAAAGTAGTTTCGGACGGCAAAAGAGAATGTATCCAGACACAGATTTCACGAAAGACGCGAAAAAGACACGAAATGGATCTTAAAAAATTTTAAAAAACATTTCGCAATATTCGCGTTTTTTCGTGTTTCTCTGTGTCCCCTTCCGTGCTCACCGTGGTAAAATTTCCGGCGTAAGATTTTTGGCTAAAGATCTCACTCGCGGCGGCGTTTTCGTTTCCAGCGGATCGTGAAGCCGAAAATTTTGCAGTTCCTTGCGAGAAAATCAGGCGGTACTCCTTGAAAAAATTCCAAAATCTGGTAAAATCTTCTGAAAATTGTGGTTTTTTCATTTGGCGGGTTCCGTATGTCTTTCAAATCAGAGATTCATTCCTTTTCCCTGACGCATCCTTTTCCGGGACAGAAAATTTCCAGTCGCCGGCCAGAGGATCTTTTGTCGACATTCGGACATCACGGCGTACATCTGACGGAGATCTTGCTGATCTCGCTTTTCGCTGCCGTTCCAGCGGGCTTCGCCGGAGCTTTTTTTCGAATGAGCGTTTCCTGGGCTAATGCAGTGCGTACGGAGCATCCGGCACTGCTCTTCGGACTTCCCGCTGCGGGTCTGCTTATTGCGTACCTTTACCGTGCCTGCCGGATCAGTCACCGCGGCGAGCTGATGCTGCTGACGGATGTCGTTCATGGGAAATTTTCCGATGGAAACCACTCCCAAAATTCCCCTCAGCTTGAGCGTTCCACCCTGAATGCAGTTTCCAAGACCGCAGTGTTTGAGGAAGTTTCGCCGTTTCTTGCGCCGCTGATCTACATTGCGTCGGTGCTTTCGCATCTTTGCGGAGCTTCCGTGGGCTGCGAGGGGGCGTCGATCCTCCTCGGCGGCGGACTTGGAGCGCAGTTTGGACGCTGGTTCCATCTTTCGGGAAAAGATCTTTCACTCATCATTCTGAGTGCCATGGCCGGTGCGTTTGCTCCGCTTTTGGGGACGCCGCTTGCGGCTGCGGTCTTCGTGTTGGAACGATGCCGTTTCCGGGGACTCATGGGTTTCCTTTCCTGTTTGTGTGCCTCCTTTTTTTCCTACGAGATCACGCACTGGCTCGGATTGCCGCCATGCCGATTTTCGCTGGATCATGCGGTCCCGGCGTTTTCAGGACCAACAGTTGGCCGAGTTTTTCTGCTTACGCTGCTCTGCATTTTGGCAGGGAGTGCATTTTGCGGTCTTCTGAAATGCGTCGAGCGGCTGGCGGACCGATTTTGTCCGAATCGTTTTCTGGCGATGGGGCTGGGCGGTCTGCTGGTGGCGCTGCTGACGTTTGGGTGCGGGACGCAGACTTTTTGCGGAGCCGGTTTCGCCAACATTCAGAATGCCTTGCACGGTGAGGCTGAAAATTGGGATTTCTGCCTTAAGATCGGATTCACTGCACTCGCGCTGGGAGTAGGATTTAAGGGAGGGCAGATCGTTCCTGCGTTCTTTTCCGGAGCTGCGCTGGGCTGTGTCTTGGCGCCATGGCTGGACCTGGAGCCTGCGTTTGCCGCGGCAGTCGGACTCATCGTTCTGTTCGCAGTCGTAGTGCGCTGCCCCATTGCCTCGGTCTTCCTTGCACTGGAACTCTTTTTCGGCATGGGGTTCGGCTGGTTCTGCTTTGCCGCAATTCTGGTCTTCTGCTCGATCGAGGCAGAAACTTGGGCAGCTGCACGGCTTCACAGAGTTTCGCAGACTCAAATTTCAAATCACGTCGCTTCAGATTTCCAAAATCGTTTTTTTCAGGAGAAAAGATCATGACCATTCCTGCCGGCTACCAATCACTGCTCGGTCTGCGCGAACGAGAACGCGCTATCAAACTGCTGAAGGACCACTTCGAAAGCGAGCTGGCTAAAAATGTCGGACTTCAGCGCGTCACGGCCCCGCTCTTCGTCAAGAGTAAAATGGGGCTGAACGACGACCTGAACGGCGTGGAAAAACCTGTCTCCTTCTACGTAAAACAGGCAGATTGCGAGGCAGAACTCGTTCAGTCGCTCGCGAAATGGAAACGTTTTGCTCTCCGCCGCTATGGTTTCCAGCCCGGTGAAGGCCTCTACACGGACATGAACGCCATTCGGCCGGATGAAACGCTCGACTACATCCACAGTTTCTACGTCGATCAGTGGGACTGGTGCCAGGTCATTCGTCCGGAAGACCGAAACACGGAGACCCTGAAGGCGACGGTCCGGAAGATCTACGCTGTCCTCTCGGAAACGGAGCGTTTTATCGCGTCGCACTATCCGCAGATCACCCCGATCCTGCCGGAAGAGATCACGTTCGTCACGTCGGAAGAACTGCGGACGGCCTACCCCGAAAAAACGCCGCTGGAACGTGAAACAGAGTTCTGCAAAAAGTACGGTGCCATCTTCATCATCGGCATCGGCGGCCAGCTCTCAGACGGAACCATTCATGACGGACGCGCTCCGGATTACGACGACTGGACGACGCCGCGTGAAGACGGCGGTGTGGGACTCAACGGCGACATCGTCGTCTGGAATCCGATCCTTGGCCGGGCGTTCGAGCTTTCTTCGATGGGGATCCGCGTCGATGCGGAAACGCTCCTGCGTCAGCTCAAGATCCGCGGTTTTGAAGAACGTGCGAAACTGCCGTTCCACCAGATGCTCCTCAACGGCGAGCTGCCCCAGACGATGGGCGGAGGGATCGGACAGTCGCGTCTCTGCATGTTCATGCTTCGCTGTGCGCACATTGGCGAGGTCGCCTGCGGGATCTGGCCGGATGAAATGGCTGCGGAGTACGCAAAAGCCGGTGTGACGCTGCTCTGAAATCGGATCTGAAAACGCGAAAGCCGCAGAAAAACAGAAGTGCGAACAGAAGTGCGACCGGAAGTGCGACCGGAAGTGCGACCGGAAGTGCGACCGGAAGTGCGACCGGAAGTGCGAACAGAAGTGCGACCGGAAGTGCGACCGGAAGTGCGAACAGAAGTGCGAACAGAAGTGCGACCGGAAGTGCGACCGGAAGTGCGACCGGAAGTGCGACCGGAAGTGCGACCGGAAGTGCGAACAGAAGTGCGAACAGAAGTGCGAACAGAAGTGCGACCGGAAGTGCGACCGGAAGTGCGACCGGAAGTGCGACCGGAATCGAAAAAGCGGGCTTCAAGCCTCCTTTCCGCTTGAAAAAGGCAGGCAAGCGGAAGCCCGAGCAAAAAATGGATCCTAAAAAAACCAAAATGGAAACGATCAAACTAAATGAACGCGTTCCGCTGAGTGAGCTGGACGCGCGGCGGGAACGGCTCGTGAAGATGATGGACGAACGCTGTCCGGACTGGGAGACGATCCTGCTCGTTGGGCGTGTGAACCAGCTTTACTTTGCCGGGTCGATGCAGGACGGCGTGCTCGTTTTTCGGAAGGACGGCGGGCGAAAGTACTTCGTGAGGCGGAGTCTTGAGCGTGCACAGGATGAGTCGCTTCTTCCGCAGGAGGAGATCCTGCCGATGGGGAGTTACCGGCACGTGGCAGCCGGGATCGGTGAGAATGCCGGAATCACGTACATGGAGAAGGACGTCGTGACCGTCTCGATGCTGGAAATGATCCAGCGGAATCTCAAAATGTCGGCCGTGAAGCCGATCGAGCCGATTGTTGCGCGTCTTCGGGCCGTCAAATCCGAGTGGGAACTGCAGTGGCTCGAGCTTTCCGGAAAGCTGCATCACGAATTTCTGACCGAGTGTGTTCCGGGCTACCTCCGCGAGGGGATGACTGAGTGCGAGTTTGCGGGTGAAATCTATCGCGGGGCGTTGGCGCTTGGATACCAAGGGGTGAGCCGATTCGCAATGTTCCAGTGCGACGTCGGTTACGGACAGTACGCATTCGGCGAGAGCGGGCTTTACCCGACGTGCTTCAATGGTCCCGGCGGTTCGAGCGGCATGTCGGCGGCCATTCCGTTCATCGGATCCCGCGAAATTCGGCTTGAGGCCGGGCAGAGCGTCTTCGCGGACATGGGGTTCGGAGTGAATGGATACCATACGGACAAAACGCAGGTCTACTTTTTCCGCGGAAGCCGGCCGGACGCAAGGATCCCGGAAGAGGCACTCGCCGCGCACGAGAAATGCCGTGAGCTCCAGCTCGCCATTGCCGAGCGGATGCGGCCGGGCGAGATACCGGAGCAGATCTACATGGAGGTCATGGAGGGACTTTCGGACGATTTTCTCGTGAATTTTCAAGGTTTTGGAGCGCGAAGCGTGAAATTTCTGGGGCACGGCATCGGTTTGCAGATCGACGAGTACCCCGTCTTTGCGCGCGGTTTTACCGAACCGCTTGAGGAAAACATGCTTCTGGCGGTCGAGCCGAAGAAGGGGATCGCGGGATTTGGAACTGTCGGCGTGGAGGACACGTTCCTCGTGACTCCGTCTGGCGGACGCTGTTTGACCGGCGGACCGCGCGGGATCATGGAGATCTAAGCAAAGCTGGAAACATGAAAATTCACGCAGCTGTGAATCGAAGAGACGGTTTGGGCAAAGACTTCCATTCCGTCTTTTCTGCCGTAAATTTTCGGACTGAAATTTGAAAAAACTCCTTTGGTCCCTTGACAGAGGGAGCGGTATCTGCTAAAATGGATCTTTCTGGAGAGTGTGCGTCCATCTGGGGGCGTGCATTCCGATTCCCTGCCCTCCATTCATGAAAGGTTTTCCTATGGCCAAAACGACCCGCCGTCAATTTCTGCGACAGTTTTCTGCAGGAGCTGCGCTTTCTGTTTCGCTTCCCGCTCTCGTTTCTGGTCCTGCACTGGGACTCGACGGAAATGTGCCGGCAAACTCGCGCGTCACGATGGGCGTCATCGGATGCGGAAGCCATTCCCGGACTTGGAATGTGCCGCTGATGCTGGCGAATCGCGAGCAGCAGATCGTTGCGCTTTGCGATCCGGATTCCAAACACCTCGAAGCCGTTCGAAACCAAGTCGATTCTGCCTACACGAAGCAGACCGGGACCGATTCCCGCGTTTCCGTGTACCGTGATTTCCGCGATTTGGTGAATCGGAAAGACATTGATGCCGTAGACATCATCACGCCGGATCACTGGCACGTCACGATGGCGGTCTTTGCGATGAAGGCGGGAAAGCACGTCATTTGCGAGAAGCCGGTCCTTACGCTCAAGGAAGGTCTCCGGCTCGTTCAGACGCAGAAAGAAACGGGCCGCATTTTCCACACT
Source organism: Thermoguttaceae bacterium (assembly GCA_017403345.1). Taxonomy (GTDB): domain Bacteria; phylum Planctomycetota; class Planctomycetia; order Pirellulales; family Thermoguttaceae; genus RGIG3701. Next base: position 29,939 of record JAFQOH010000067.1, on the reverse strand, counting down.
GCCTCGGAGACCCGCACGATCGACACGAGCCAGCAGATCGTGAATATCGTTCGGAACAAGATCATCGGCGAGCTGAAAAACATCAAGGTCCTCATTCCGTATGGGAACCGGAAGCGCGGGAATATGGACTTCAATGTTCAGCCCGTTCCCGAACATCTGGATTACGAACTCTGGACCGGTCCGGCGCCGCTTCTGCCGTACATGCCGGGCCGAAACCACATCAACTGGCGAAACCATCTTGCGTACTCCGGCGGAACGTATCCCGACTGGTCGGCGCACTACGTGAATCTTGCGTATTGGGGAAACGGCTCCGACGAAACGTCTCCGATCCGGTTCTCGCTCAACCGCGACAATCCGGCAGCACTCTGGGAATTTCCGAAAGAAGACGCGCCGTGGACGACGACTGCGGGATTTGACGTCACGGCAGAGTTCGCCAACGGCGTTACCATGCGCGTCTGGAGCGACAATCCGGCCGTCAAATTCGAGGGGACCGAAGGGTGGGTCATGGTGAAAGGTCCTGGTCCCTACGGAAATGTTTTGACCGCAAGCAGCGAATCGATCGCGAAATGGACTCCCGGCCCGAACGACATTGACGTCGGACGCGGAATGGAGCACTGTACTGTGAGCCGGACGCCCGGGAAAGGCGTGCAGGGGATCCAGGGCGGAGAGCACGTGCATTTTGCGCACTGCATCAAGTCCGGCAATGCGGAGACCTACTATCCCGCGCGTCACGCTTTCAATACCGACGTCACGGGCTTGGCGGGCAATATCGCGATGTATCACGGCGGTCTGACGCTTCAGTGGGATCCAGAAGCGAAGAAATTCGTCGGCGAGAACGCGGAGACCGCGAATTCCAGCATGTTCTTTGACCGGCCGCAGCGCGATCCGTGGACGTTTGAAAAGATCGATTCGTGGATCAACGTCGGTTAATTCCGTGAACTGTGCGTTTCATTACTGCGCGGAGCTGTGGAAAATGAGATCCCGCAGCTTTCCGCGCATCTTTGAGCTTCGGAACCTTCCGTGCCGTAGATCGTGAGTTTGCCGTGCCAGTAGAACACACCTTCTTCGATGTGTGTTACGCTGGCAGGGATGATTACAGATGAGAGACTTCTGCATTGGCTAAATGCGTATTTTCCAATGTGCGTTACACTGTCTGGGATCGTCACAGAGGTGAGCTTGTCGCATCTGCCAAACGCACTCGTTCCAATAGACGTCACGCTATTGGGGATCGTGATCGCCGTGAGGTGCGGGCAGCAGTAGAATACTTCCTTTTCAATGTGTGTTATGCTATTCGGCAGGGTCACGGACGTGAGTCTTTTGCAGACGCAGAAAGCGTTTTGTCCAATGTGCGTCACGCTGTCTGGAATCGTCACGGAGGTGAGGTTGTCGCACCTGTAGAAAGCATATTCTCCAATGCGCGTCACGCTGTCTGAAAATGTTATAGACGTGAGGCCGCGGCAGTCATTGAATGCACCTGCTCCAATTTCCGTCACACCGTCAGGGACGACAAACTCGCCGGAATGGGAGTGCGGGATCCCTAGGATCGTTTTGCCGTCATGAGAATACCAGTTTCCGGCTGCGTCGCAGTATGGCAGCGGAGCTGTGGAAAATGGTATCTTGGCATTTTCTGCGTATTTTTGAGCTTCGGAACCTGCTGTGCCGTAGATCGTGAGCCGGAAGCAGAACTCGAACTCCCAGCCTCCAAAGCTGGTGATACTGTCGGGCATCGTGACGAACGTGAGACTGGAACACTCTTTGAATGCGGAGCGTCCGATATGTGTCACGGTGTCAGGGATCCTTACGAACGTGAGGCTGGAGCAATCGCGGAAAGCAGAACGGCCAATGTGCGTCACGCTGTTTGGGATCGTCACAGACTCGAGGTCCTCGCACTTACGAAACGCGGAACGGCCGATTTTCGTCACGGGGAGGCCGTCGATTTTCGAGGGTATCGTGATGGAAGAGGCAGAACGGCTGCCGCGTTTGATCGTGATGTGGTCTTCATGTTTCGTGTATTTCAAGTCTGTCATTGCGGTGTTGCTTTTATGTCTTTTCGGTCCGTCCGATAATTGCGTCCCCATTCGCATCGCAAATTTTATCACTGAAAGCACTGAAAGCACTGAAATTTCACAGGATCACACAAATGAGGAAGAGGAAATAGATATTTTGACACGAATTTCTCGGAAAATACGAAAATATACAAAATGAATTTTAAAAAACATTTGCAAGATTCGTTTTTTCCGAGTTTTTTGTGTTTGTCGTCCGTGTTTTCTGCGGTGGAACTGGCCCACTTGCGGAAGTGCTGATCTCCTGAGAACGGTCTCCTAACGCCGACGCCGATTCTGCTCGATGATCGCCTGCACGTCCTGCGGGAGCGGTTTGCGTGAATTCAGGAAGATGAGCTGGAGGTCCCACTCGACTTTTCGTGCACTTTTCAGTTCGATCTGTCCCGTCGTCATGCTGATGTGGTAGACGCAAAGGACTTTTTGAAGTGGATCGATGATCGTGATCTGCTGTATCGGTCCTCCGGCCAGATTCACTGTTTCGGAAAATGCAATGAGATCCTGGGGGTCCAGAGGCGCCATTTCGCCGGTCGGGTAATCATCCGGAAGCTGTGCCGGTTCCGCAGCTGCCGCCGATGCTGGACCAGCTGAAACTGTCTGCGTCTGGACTGCGGTCTCATGTGCGGCCAGGCGTATCGGCTCTGCTCTCTGCTGAGATCGTGTCATTCCTGCTGCGGGAAGTGCATCACGTGTGCCGGAGTGCGGAGCGTCGTAGGACATTTGGCGAACGGGATCTGCAGCAGGAACGTGCGAGGCCGTGACGGCGGGAACTTCAGAAACTGCGGGAGACTGCGCCAGTCCGTGTGCCTGAGCTTGAGTTGGAAGTTGAGTTTGAGCTTGATGTTGAGCTTGATGTTGAGCTTGATGTTGAGCTTGATGTTGAGCCGAACTTCGGGAAACGGTTTGCGGTGTGTTTCTTCCGACGTTTGCGGAAACCGCGTCCCAATCCGTCGGCATACTGTCGTCTAACTGCATTTCCGGCGCATCGTTTCCGACCGCATGACTGGGCATCTGAACTGCGCTTGGAGGTACCTGTGCCGTTTGCTGGCCGGCAAGCATCTCACCGACCGTCATTTCTTCTTCGGCGGACGGCTGACCGCTGCGGTAGGAATCTGCTGAAAAATGCTGAGCCTCCGCAAAAGACGCAGTTAGCACGCATCCGAAACAAACTCCCAGCGTACCCCAAATATTTATCTTCCTGAACGAAGTCATGATTTTTTGTTTTGTTGAATTCGATAAAACCCCAAAACTCTGCGAATTTTTGACGAAAATATCTCCGCAGGTCTCCAATGGACGGAAGTTTAGCAGAAAGTTCGGTTTGATGCAAGCCCAATTTCTTCGGATCTCAGAAGGAAACGGCCCGCGATCTTGCGTTGAGGAAAAGATGGAAGACATGCTGAAAAGCGAGAAATGTGTGTAGGTAAGGAGGTGTTTGGGGAGAAAATCGTTCGATGCGCTTGACTTTTTAAAAACTCGTGCTATAATAAAAATTGCTCTTCCAGAAAATGCAGGCCAGTTTGTAGTTTTCGAGAGCGTACCGTTTTTGAAAGATGTACTTTCATTCTTTTTGGGAGGATCGTCATGAAAAAATTCCTGCATGTTTTGATATTCTTTTGCTGTCTGTTTGGCAACTCGATGCTGTTTGCACAGGTCATAGGACTTCGAGCAGATTCGCCGGAGGCGGCGTGGAAGTTTCAGCAGCTTCAATTGGAAAGCCGTTGGAATCAGATGCAGCTCGCGCCTCCGGAAAAGATGCAGCTCGCGCCTCCGGAAAAGATGCCGCCCGCGCCTCCGGAAAAGATCGGCTATCGGGAAAACATTCTTGGGGAAGTTCGGCCGGGGATGGATCTTCCGAACCGTATCCGGGTCGGAGAGCGTGTGTATTTTATCAGCGGCACGACTGCGCAAGTTGAAACGATCCTTGATTCCCGCCGCTCTCTTCTTCGCTTTGAGGATGCAAGCACGCTTTTTTATCTGCATGACTATCCAACGGCGGAATTGTACGAGGGAATGTACGTCACTTTGGCAGGCCCCGTCGAATGTATCGGGGTCCAATACGGTCATCGTGTTCTGAAATTCATTCCGCCGTCTGAAATGAGAGGCCGGAAAAAGCCTCCAAAACGCACTCCACACACCGGAATATGAATTTTAGGGCACGAAAAGGAATGATCGTGCCTTTTTTTGTGAGAGGGGCGGGCTATAAAATCGGAAAAACTGAAATTTTCAGAATATTTAATACAATCCTCAAGGTTTAGCTATTTTGATCCGATACTCCTAAACACATCGCATTAGCGAAAGAGAATATTTGAGTTCAGGCTCAATTTTAAAGGAGTTTATCATGAAGCCGCTCATGATTTTCCGATCCGGAATTTTGAATTTACACAGAGGAACGATGAAACGAACGCAGACATTCGAATGTATCCGGCGTTTACGAGTCCGTATTTTAGGCAGCTTGGTAATCTTGACGTTGGGCATCCTGCCGATTTTTAGTGCGTGTCAGAGTCCGTGCAGTCCATGCGGACCATGCGGACCGCGTGTCGTCGGTATGACCGTAGTACCGTGTGCGCCCAAGAGTTCGTGTACGGTAAAAAAGACGTGTGTTCCGTCAGTTTGCGAGCCGTGTGGTCCACAGCTTTGTACTGCCTGTACGGTGGATCCGTGCAATTCTACGGTCTGCGGTCTGTCACCGCTTCCGCTGCCGGCACCGTGTCTGCGAATTTACTCATTGCGCGAGCTTTTTCCATGCCAGCCGACGTTTCCGCGATTGAAATGCCAGCCGGTTTGCGGACCGAAGCGTCAGGTGTGCCAGCCAACTTGCGGTCCAACGCGTCCTGCGTGTCAGCCGACTTGCGGTCCAACGCGTCCTGCGTGTCAGCCGGTCTGCTCGTCGTGCAGTCGAGCCGCGCGTAAACCGTCGCGTCAGCTCCAGAGCCGTTCTGTTTGTCAGACTCCGTGCTTTCCAGTTCCGTCATGTGCCGCAGTTCCGTCATGTGCCGCAGTTCCGTCATGCACACAATGTGGTCAGCTGCAGGCCTCTGGAAGCGTGATCCTTCCCGGTACGGTTCATCCCGCACCGCGGGCAGCGAAAGCTCCGGAAGTCATGAACGAAACATTCCCGGATGTGAACACGGAAAGCGCAGGATCGCTCATTCCGGAAACGTCGGTTTCACCTGCCGAACCTGCGGAAGATGGATCTCTGGACGTTTTTCCGGAAGTGACGTCTCTTCCGAAAGAGGAAAAAGCCGAAACTCCGGAACCCGCAGAGTCTCGACCGGAAATGGATGGACTTGAGGTGAAAGAATTTGAAGCAGAAGTCGTAGAGGAAGCGTCGGCGGAGAGCGTTCCGGTAAAAGAGAAGAAGAAAACGCCGTCTAACCAACCTGCAGAAAAACCGGAGAGTGTCTCTGCTGAAATTCCGGAAGACGGGCTTGATATTCCGGAAGACGGCATTGAGGCTCCGGAATCGGTGAAAACGCCGGGTGAAACTGCGGGTGAAACTGCGGGTGAAACTGCGGGTGAAACTGCGGGTGAAACTGCGGGTGAAGACCTCTTGGATCCGGAGCTGCTTCCGGTTGACAGTTTGGATGAAGTTTTGCCTGCGGTCCCGGAAAATGACGGAGAGAAAAATCCGACGCTTGAAGATGAATTCCAGGATGACATGATCGATCTGGAAAACTCGCTGAAAGAGGCACCGGAACCGGACGCACTTCCGGATACGCTTCCGGCAGAGACAGAGAGACCGGGACCGGCAGAGAAACCGGCAGGCACAGGATCTTCCGAGGAGGAAACGATGATCGAAATGCCGGAACTTCAGCTTCCGCTTTCCGGTCAGAAGCAGAGCATCAAACCGTTCCGCGTTACGATGATCTCGGCAGTTGAACCTGCTCCGGTCCTGCAGGAAGTCCCGGAAACCCCGGTTGCCGTTTCCCCCGAAACGAAAGAAGCGGAACTTCGCCTTCAGGCTCTCGACGCACCGGAAAAACGTCCAAGTTTCGCGCAGCCTGCTGACGAGTACGTCATCGATTCCAAAGTCGGTGCGCAGAAAGTCAAGGTCAACGGCCAGGACAAAAGCCGGGTCGGAAATACGGAACTTAATGGAAATTGGGAGATGGATTTTCAGGATCAGCGCGGGACTTTCATCTATTTCGACGACGGAACGGGCCGTGCGACAGTCCAGACCCCGGACCCGGTCTACATTTACGCACCGCGTTTTCGGGCAGTTCGACAGGTCATCGATCTGAATGTGGACGAACAGGTCATGAGCACCGGTGACCTCTTCACGCCGACTTCCACTCAGATCCAGGGCCGAAACGTGGGAACGAACACGACGCTCCAGCAGGTCCAGACGGGAACGCAGGCAGGACGTGACGTCATGATCCAAACGAAAGGTTCCGACGGCACGAGTGAAATGGACGGTCAGGTCGGCGCTCAGGCGTACAATCAGGAAGCCGTCATTGCGCAGGAAAACCGCACGATGGTCGGTCCCGTCGCGGCGGAAGGCAAGACCAGCGCAAACACGGTCGGCGGACTGGACATGGCGAGTACTTGGACGATGAACGATCAGCTGCAGGTCTTCATCGACAAACAGAGTGCGAGCGCCTCGGTCATGAATCTTGCTGCACCTTCTCTCTACACGGTGAAGGAAGGCGAGAACAAACACAGTGTCCGCATCTACAAAGTCGCCTCGAAAACCTCTGCGAAACCGGGTGAGACCGTCGATTTCGTCATCTACTTTGAAAACACGGGATCCGCGCCGGTCGGAAACATTTCCTTGGTCGACAATTTGCCGACACGTCTGGAAATCGTGGAAGATTCCGCAGAAAGCAGTGTCGATGCCTCCTTCACCTACGAAGTCAACGGTGCTGGTTCACAGACCCTCCGATGGGAAGTCACCCAGCCGCTCTATCCGAATGAAAAAGGCGCGGTGAAATTCCGGGCACTCGTGAGATAGGCAGTTCGCTCCGTCTCGCCCTCCTCGGCAAAAAACGCACGGGATCCATTTTCGGTCTCGTGCGGTTTTTTATGAAACGTTTCGAATCGCAGTTTCTACCATTGAAAACACGGACAGCAGCAGAACCGAAGCAGAACAGAGACTCGCGCTGCATTTTTACCCAAACTTTCCGCATGATTTGAAGATCAGCAGGGATTTCTGTTTGACTTTTTTTCTTGCCCCCTTGAAATTTTCCAACTTTCGAGTAAAATAGAATCGTTCACCTGCCTTAAACCTCAATTTCGTTTCAGTCTGGAGATGCCCATGAAAAAATCCATTCTTTCATTCCTGACTGCGTGTTTGGCCGTGTTTGGAACGTGCGTCGTTTCAGAAATTTCGGCTCAGAACGTTTCGATGGAAAAACAGATAGACCAACCGGCGCCCGTCTCAAAACTTGAGTCGTTTTGGAATGCCGGGATGCCGGAAGAGATCCTCTTTGCCACCCGCAAACCGAGTATCGACGGCCACTGGTACGGAAACATCGGGTACTATTCGCTCGATGTCTGTAAGCCGGCCTTTCACAAAAATTCCGGCGGAAAACTCTGCATTTTCAATACGCGGACTAAAGAGTGCCGAACGATCTTTGAGGATCCGAAAGGAAACATTCGCGACCCGCAGATCCACTACGATTGCGAGAAACTCATCTTTTCGTATCAGCCGGAAGGGAAGCACTACTACAGTCTCTTTGAGATCAATCTTGACGGCACGGGCCTGAAGCAGCTCACCGGTATCGGAGAGGACGTCCAGATCCCCGGCACGGAGGACACGACGCGCTTCGCTCCGGCAGGCTGGGACGACATTGAGCCGACGTATTTGCCGGACGGTCAGATCATTTTCTGTTCCACGCGGGCGAAAAGGTACGTTCAGTGCTGGGCGACGCAGGTCGCGACGCTTTACAAATGCAATGCGGACGGAACGAACATTCGCCAGATCTCGTGCAATGTCGAGCAGGACAACACGCCGTGGGTCCTCCCAAACGGGCAGATCATCTACATGCGGTGGGAGTACGTGGACCGAAATCATCTCGTTTTTCATCATCTCTGGACTGCGAATCCGGACGGTACGCGACAGATGGTTTACTTCGGAAATCAACATCCGGGCGGCGTCTTTCTGGGGCCGAAACCGATCCCCGGAACGAACAAAGTCGTCGCAACTTTCTCTCCCGGTCACGGAATGAAGGAACACTACGGACGTATCGCCATCTTCGATCCGCGCAATGGACCGGACGACCAGGAATCCGTGCGTTTCATCAGCCGCGGAAACACGCACAGCGACCCGTGGGCGTTTGATGAAGACCATTTCCTCGTTTGCTCGCACCAGAGGATCGCGATGCTCTCCGGTGACGGCAGCGTCGAGACGCTCTACGAACTTCCTCCGGAACTGGCGAAGGCGGGGTACTGGGTGAATGAAGTCCGGCCGGTCATGAAGCGTGAACGCGAGATCGAGATCGCTGATGTGACGGATCCGTCGAAGGACTACGGGACGCTGGCGCTCGTGAATCTCTACAAAGGGCGCCAGATGAAGGATCTGAAACCCGGAACCGTCAAGGAACTGCTCATTTACGAAGTTCTGCCGAAACCGATCAATTACTGTGGTGCGATGTCCGAGATCTCCTCCGGCGGTACGTTCGCGGTCGAGCGTCTTCTCGGGTCGGTCCCGGTCTCTGAAGACGGAAGCGCGTATTTCAACATTCCTGCGATGCGGAGCGTGCTCTTTTGTGCTATGGACGAAAACGGCCACTGCGTGAAACGGATGCACTCCTTTACCTCCGTCATGCCGGGGGAAGTAACTGTCTGCATCGGCTGCCATGAAGAACGCGTTGACACTCCGGACACGGAAGACCGAGGGCGTCTGAATCTCATCATGCGTCAGCCGCCCGTCGATCCGAAACCGGTAGAAGGTGTCCCGGAGATCTTTGATTTCCCGCGCGACATCCAGCCGATCCTCGACAAACACTGCCTTGAATGCCACAATCCGGACCGCGAAGAGGGAGGATTCAACATTTCGGGACACTGGGCGCCGCTTTACTCGATCGGCTACCAGATCATGTCGTGGCGGGAACTGTTCGGCGACAACCGCGTGAAACTGCCGTACAAAGACCACCAGAAATCCAATTTCAAGCCCTACGAGATCGGAACGGGATCCAGCCGCCTTCTGAAACTGATCGAGGAAGGGCATCAGGGCGTGAAAATGCCGGAGAATGAGCAGAAAATGATCCGGTTCTGGCTCGACGCGGGCGCGCCGTATGCCGGGACGTACACGGTGAACTGCTGGGGCGGTTTCGGTTACTGTCTGATCGGTGTGCCGCAGCGTCCGGACAAAGACTGGCCGGAAACGAAAGCTATGGAAGAGGCGATGCACCGCCGGTGCGACAAATGCCATTGTCCGACTCCAAAAGAAAAGAAGATCGGAAAGTACGGTCTCCCCGCGCAGTTCTACATCAACTACTATCCGTACGAGAAGTACCAGAAGAACATTTACGTAGCGCACGCGCTGACGGAAGACGGAGGCCGGTACAGCCGTCATGAGGTTTTCGACCTCTCGTATCCGGAAAAATCCAAAGTCCTGACCGGTCCGCTCTCGAAAGCCGCCGGAGGACGCGGGATCTGTGAAGCGAAAAGCGGTCAGGCTGTCTTCACAGACAAAAATGACCCGGATTACCAGGCGATCTTGGCAGGCATCGCGCGCGGAAGACGCTACATTCTGGAAGAAGAAAACCGCTGGTGTATGGCACTCGACACGCCCAATAACGGCGAGAACTGCCCCGTTGGATTTGTTCCGCGTCCGCAGTACATTCGCGAAATGATCCGCTACGGCATCCTTCCGCCGGATCACGACCCGAAACAGCCGATCGATCCATGGGAACTGGATGAGAAGTACTGGCGCTCGCTTTGGTACGAACCGAAGAAATAACGAAGACTGCGAGGAAAAAAGAACTGCGTTTTCGCTGCATGACGGAAGCGCAGTTCTTCGAAAAACGTTTTTGCTTATCCGGCCTCTTTTTCCATGTTTTCGCAATTTAATATTTAGTGAAGTTCTGTTTTCCTTTTTTTTCTTAAAATTTGAAAAAAAACGCAAATTTTTCGTGAATCCCTCTATAAAAAAATCCTCTTTAAGGGTAAAATGGAGTTTGACCATTTCATTTTAAAAGGAAATGCCGTCCAGATGGAAAGAGAAAAATTTTTACTCACATAGATATTGAAAATCAGAGGATCGAATATGAAATCGTCTGTACTTAATTGGAGATTCGGGCTTGCGTTGTGTGCGGCTTTTTTCATTTTTGCTGCTGGGAGCCTTTTTGCTCAGGCGCAGGAAAGCTCTGACGACGAGCTTTTGATCACGGCAGACCTTTTGCTTCCGAAATCGACCTGTGCGTATGTTTCTGTTCGCGATATTGAAGTTCTTCGACGTTCCTGGCAGGAAACCTCGCTTGGAAAACTTCAGTCGTCCCCTGAAATGAATGAGTTCTTCAAAAGCCTTCAGATGCAGCTTTCTGACAATTTGTCCACTTTCCAAAATCGCCTCGGGGTGACCCTGGACGACATTGGCGAGATCGCAGCTTCGGAAATTGCCGCTTCGCTCATCCAGCTCGGAACAGATAGTTACGGGGTCGCTGTCATCATCAATGTCGGAGATAAACAGTATGAGACGCAGTCCGTTCTGACGAAGATCGCAGACCGTGTGAAGGCGAACGGCGGAAAGCATCAAAAACAGGTAGTCGCAAACGCTGAGATCCACTATCTGAACATTTTGAATCCAAAAACTGGAAAGTTTCATAAAGCCTACTATTTCCTGAAGGAAAATTTTCTCATTGCCTCGGACAAAGCCGAGATCGTGAAAGATATCCTGACTCACTATAGTGTGCTGAAACGGGCACCGGAGATGCTGCAGGGATCGTTCTCGCAGGTCGATTCCTATCTTGAGATCCTCCGCAAATCCATCATTGACGATGTCCTTCCGGACGTGATCTGGTACTGTGACCCGATCCGGCTCGTCCAGGTCCAGAGACTCATTCGTACAGAACTTGATCCCGAATACGCTGAAACTCGCGATACGGCAGAACTGCTCCGCAATATCGGCATCGACGGGATCGAAGCGGTCGGTGGAGTCTATACTTTTCGGCACCAGGGATACGATTCGACTCAGCGTTTTATCGTAAATATCCCCAAAGAACCCCAAAAAGCACTCAAAATGCTGGCTTTTGACGAGAACGCCGACTTGGATATTCCGGATTGGGTCTCCGATTCTGTCGGCGGTGTTTGGGTCGTGGATCTTGATTTCCTGACACTTTTCGACAATCTCGGGTCGCTGATCAATCAGCTCTTTGGTGATGGAGAAGATACGGTGTGGGAAGATGTGCTCGATGGATTCAAAAACGATCCTTACGGACCCCAGCTCGACCTGCGTGATGAGGTGTTTGCGCTGTGTGAAAACAAAATGCTTTTCATTACCGAAAATCTGAACCCAACTGCCCTTGACGGTGAACGCTGCGCGATCATCATCCCGTTGAAGGATCCGGAAAAAATGAAGGAGAATCTGAATTCCCTCCTGAGTGAAGAGCCGACCTTTGAAACGCTGAAACATGGTGAGGACATTCGCTGGAAACTTATCGATGAAGATCACGCGGACGGGACCGCCGGAACGGAAGTCAAAAATAAACGATTCCCCGAAATGACGATCACCGTCTGGAACGGACATCTGCTCATTGCGTCGGAACCCGATTACATTGATCACTTCCAGAAAGCTGCTGTTGATCCGATGACGCGTCCGATCTCCGATACTGCGGAGTTCAAACTTGCGAAAAAAGAAGCCGAAAAACTGGCGAACGGACAGAAGTGCGTTTCCTTCCACTATGTCAATGCGAAGAAAGTCCGCGAGCATACCTATGAAATGGTCAAACGCGGTACGCTCATGGAAAGTGCTGCGACCTACTCCTCCGTCGTGGGTGAGTTCCTGGCCGCAAACACGAAAAAAGAAAATGGAGAGCAGTTCACTATCGACGCTTCAAAACTTCCGGAGTACGATACCGTGAAAAAGTATTTCCACTCCTCCTTCGGTTTCCTATTCAAGGATGGCTTCAGTCTCATCTATCAGGAAGCGACCCTGTCCGATGAAAAGACTGCCGAACTGACCGAGTAAACAGACTGAACTCATAAATGGCTTGAACTCCCTGCGTCTGTCTTAAGGCGGAAATGGAGTTCAGGCCTTTTTTTACGGACTTTGAGAGAGGGAGAATGATACGCTTTCCGCACGGGGACATATCTGGAAATGAAACAGGATCCCGGCGTGTCCCTCAGCAAAAACACTGGTGGAATAGAAGGTTCTGCTGGTTTTGAGAGTTTCTCGAATGGAGACCTGTCGTAGGATGTGACGCTAACGGATCGTTTCCCATGAACAAAAAGAGACCGCCCGAAGTCGAGCGGTCTTTTGTGTGAAGAGAGCTCTTTTCGGAATGCTCTACTTTTTACGGTTTCGCAGCGTGTATCCGCCGAGACCAAGTCCCACAAGCAGAAGTGCCCACGTCGCAGGTTCCGGTACTGCTCCGCCGTCCACGGAGAACGTCACGAGTCCGGCATCTGTCCAGCTCACGTTCCAGAAGTAGGCGTCATCTTCCGGAAGATCCAGCTCGATCTTGTCCAGTCCCTGCACATCACCGTTGAACTGGATCATGTCGAATGCCATTCCGTTGGTAAGGAAAGCCGGATCGTACACGAGGTCGATCGTTCCGCCGTTGAGTACTGCCGCGCCGTCCACGATGAGTTTGTCTGCCTGACTGTTTGCCGCATCGACTTCCAGCAGAAGCGTACCGCCTTCATTCAGTGTGTAGCCGTTCTGGAACGTCGTCGTGCCGATGGCGAAATCGGAGCCGTCCCAGTTGATGCCCGGAGAGACGATGCCGCCATCCTGCGCGAAGTCGAACGCGACGTTATTTGCGCTCAGGACTGCGTCGTTCGTCATGGTGAATTTCGCACCGCTGTCTTTGTTCATCGTGCCGGTCACGTTGAGCGTACCGCCGGACAGATCGTACTGGCTCGACGCTTTGAGCTGAAGATTCACAGCCAGATCTTTCTTTCCGATGTTCATCGTACCGCCGGACTGATTCTGAACGGAAGTGCGCATCAGCGCGTAACCGTCGTAGGATTTCGGAATCGAGTTGACGTTGAACGTTCCGCCTTCCATATTGAAGACTCCGTTATCGCCGAACTCACCCACGCCGCAGACTCCGGTCCCGCTGTAATTGATGACGGAATCGCCGCGCATGGTGACCGTACTGCTGCCGTTTCGGGCAAAGAGCAGATGGGCGCCCTTGACGTTGATCGTGGAATCCTCGATCAGGAGCGTGCTTCCGGCACCTCCTGCATTGTTTGCGACCATGAAACTGCCGTTGGTGGTGATCACGGAGCCATTGAGGAGTTCCATATGCCCGACCCCGTTATTTCCGACATTGACGTCCTTGGTGATGGTCGCGGTGGACGCATCCATGACGATTTTCGCCGTTTTTCCGGAGTTCGCCGCGCCGCCGACCACGTACGTGCCGGTGCCGGTGAGCGTAGAGTTGGTGATCGCCGCGGTTCCATTACCGGAATTCCCGATGATGATGTCGCCGCCGATGGAGGCTGTGCTGTTTTCGATCTTCAGGGTACCCGTCGCCGTATTTTTGTCGCCGACGGAGAGACGGGAAGCGTTGAACTTCGCGCCGTCGAGGATCTCCAGCGTCCCGACACAGTTTCCGCCTGCATTGTCGCCGAGGATGGTATTTTTCGTCGTGACGGACGCATTTTTGCCGGAGACGGTAACTTTTCCTTCGCCCATGAAACCGATGAGGAAGTGATCGACCGTGTGATTCATCGTACCGTTGACGACCAATTCACCGTAGGAACCGGCTGCGTAACCGAGGGCGATCGTCTTGTTGGAGGTGAACGTCGCGCCTTCACTGATGACGACTTTGTTTCCTGGATCGTTCGTGTTGTACCCAATGACGAGTCTGTCCTGCAAACTGCTGTGCGCGATGGAAGTGTCGGAGTTGACGGTCAGTTTCACACCGCTGCCGACAGTGAGTTTTCCGCCTTTGTGGACGGTGATTCCTTTGGTCACGGCCGTTCCGCCGGTGATGTTCAGCGCGGCATCTGCCGTTCCTGCCGCGATACCGACGGAAATGGTGTTTTCGTTGGTGAATGTACCGCCGGAAATGTTCATTTCAGCCTGAGTTCCCGCTTTGTTTCCGATCAGGATCGGCGAGGCAGACGAGAAGGTCCCGCCGAACTGATTGTAGACGGCCTGCGCATTGTCGCGGTCACCGAGGATGACGGCATTTCCGCCGGTTTTCACGATGGAGCCGTTTTTCAGATTCAGGACACCGTCCGCACTGAAACCGATGGCGAGGTAGTCTTTTGCGTTCAGCGTTCCGCCGTCCACGGTGATGATGGCCCGTCCGCTTCCGGGGATGTAGCCATTCGCGACGGAGTCCGACCCAATGCGGATCGCAAAATTGGCCGTCAGGGTGCCGTCCGTAAGAATGATGTCGGAATCGCCGTCAACATTCAGCACGGAAGAAACAGTCGTCGTGCCGCCGGTAATGGCCAAGTCGGAGCCGTTCAGGAGATTGAATCCGTCGATGGTCTGTGTTCCGCCGGTGATGTGTCCGACCGCGTTTTCCGGCAGAGCCGTTCCGGTCTCCCAGTTCGCGCCGTCGTTGAGGTTCCCGCTTTTGTCGGTGAGCCAGGTCTGCGTCACGAGAGGGGCTGCGTCTTCGTATTTGACCTGAATATTATCGAAGTCGGCGTTTGTCGTCTGACTGCCGTTGCGGCCGCGCAGCAGGAGCTGGGAATTTCCGGGAGTCAATCCGTCTACGTATCCGGACCAGGTACCGAAGATGCCGCCGGTCGCCGTGTCGTAGAGGACCAGATCCACGTCCGCGCCGTACCCGCCGGTACGGTAATCGATCTGGAACTGCGTCGTGAACCAGTTTCCGCTTTTGAGATCGTACTGCGGGTTGGCGGCATTTCCGTCCGTCGTGTTGATCGTGCCGATCTGTTTGCCGTCCCAGTAAAGAGCGACCTGATTTTTCCCGTAGATCGTGTACCCGATGCCGAAAGAGTCGGCAAATGACGGTGTTTCACCGTTCGGTGAAGACCCGTATTTGTTCGTGATGTCAACTGCATCGCCCGCGAGAATGAAACTCGCACCGTCGGCCGCCGCACTGGAGAAACGAAGATCGTAGGTGCCCGAGATCGTTCCCGTCGCGCTGTTTTTTCCGGAAAGGTAGGCATAATTGCTCACGTTTTTCGTGGCGGATTCGAGAATACGCAGCGACGTATTTTCCCCTTCCGTCAGGAGTCCGACGTACTGTCCGCCGGTCATGGGGTCGCCGTTCTCAAAATCGAGGCTGATCTGCGCGCCGGTCAGGTCCATGTCGATCCCGGTCGTCATGCCGAGGGAGTATTTATTGTTGATGTAGCTGTTGACGGCCAGCATTTCCGCGCCGGTGAGCGGACGGTCGTAGACGAGGACCTCCGCGACGTAGCCTTTAATGCCTTCCGTAGACGACGCGCCCGGGTCGAGACGGGAACCGATGAGCGTCGTGTTTGCCGCCGTGTTGAGATTGCGGGACCAGGTGCCGCCATACTCGCCGTTGACGATGAAGTAGTCTTTGCCTCCGGTATACGTGAACGCGGCTGTGTTTCCGGCACTCGTTGCTTTCAGCGCGGCATTGGCGCCGTTGCCCCAGGAGTGATTTCCGACGGCGTTCGTGTTGTCCTTTCGGTTGACGGAAATTCCGTAGGCTTGGTCCGTGGCGTTATTCCCCATGTGGATGACGTGCTGGTAGTTGGCGCCGGTGTTGACGGCATCCGCCCAGACCGCGATGACTGTGCGTCCGTTTGCGCCGCTGACTCCGAACGTGCCGTTCGCTTTGAGGCAGTCCGAGTCGAAGTAGAGCGCGGCCTGACCGCCAAGGTTCGCGACGCTGGAATAGTACTGCGGCTTGCTGGTGTCGCTGATGTTCGTGAAGGCGGTACCGTCCGCAGAGGAGATCCAGGAAGTGATCTCGTCGCCGTCATTGACCCCGGTCAGCGTGCCTGCGTCGAGCTGGATGACGAGTCCGTCGGTCGGCAAAACGGGAGCCGCGACACAATTCACGGGCATTCCCGGAGCCGCGATCGCCCACAGAAGTGCGCCAGGGATGCAAAAACGCCGAACAGCAGTCAAAATTTTTTTCATAAAAGGGCCTCTTTGAAAAAATTTCCAAGGAAGGAAAATACACAAAATTTCAAAACCTCAGAGTGTATAGGGTACACTGCGAATTCATTTTGTCAAACAGATTTTACAAAAAAAAGAGAAAAAAATAAAAAAAAAGTACATTTCGTATGCAAAATTGCTGTGACCATTAAAATCAGCATTCCAAACAGTGAACAAGCCGTCTTTGGTTTTCTTCTTGAAGATTTTTCAAAGCTCTTCTCAAAGCTCTTCTCGAAGCTCTTCTCGAAGATCTTCTCGAAGATCTTCTCGAAGATCTCGCCCATTCTCTTTCGTTTTTTGTGAGGAATATTCTTATTGAGTAGATTTTAACGGCATAAGTTTTGAAAAGTGGAAAAAAGTGGGCTTTTTTTCCGACAGATGGACATAAATTCCGCAACGATTGGAATATAATGAAGTCAGAAATTATTTTTAAAAAGGGCTCCTCGGCTTGAGCTCCCAAATGCAGACAAGATGGAGAATAGAATGGACACACTGAATCCGGTAAATGCCCCCCGGCCTGCGAAAAAAAAGAAAAAAGTCAGCTGGGTAAAAATATTCACCACGACGGCACTTTTGCTCGTCTTTGTTTTCGTCCTTTTCCGTTTTGTCGGCGGCAGTCTTTTTAAGAAATCGGAATCGGGACTACTAAAATTCGTGACACCGACTTATGCGCATTTCCGTCATGAGATCTCGGTCCGCGGCGACATCAGCAGCTCTGAAAACAAAGACATCAAATGTCAGGTCCGAAGTACCGGCGGCGTCATGATCACGTGGGTCATCGACGAAGGAACGGTCGTTAAGGAAGGTCAGGAGATCGCGACGCTCGACAGTTCCGCTCTCATCGACAACCGTGACGCGCAGATGAACACGGTCGCACAGAATGAGGCGGAAGTGAAAGCGGCGGAAAATAATTTGAAGACTGCCGAGATCGCTTTGGAAGAGTACAAAAATGGTACTTACAAAGTGAACCTTCAAAAACTCGTTAGCGCCCAGATCAAGGCGAAAGAGGAACGAGACCGTCTTGCGGAATATCTCCAGCACAGCCAAATGCTTTACGAAAAGGGGTTCATCACGAAATCCCAGCTCGATGCAGACATTTTTTCGCTCAAACAGGCGGAACTTGACCTGCGCGCGGCAGAACTGGATATTTACGTCCTGAAAGAGTACACGCAGGGAAAACAGCTCAAAAATTACGAAAGCGACATTGAGACCGCTACGGCAAATCTCCGTGCAAAACAGAGAGTGCATCAGCAGAATCTCGCGAAACTCCGCGATACGGAAGAGCAGATCGAGTTCTGCTCCGTCCGTTCGCCTGCTGACGGAAAAGTCCTTTACGTGAACGAGACGAACCGCTTCGGAACGTCGGAATTCCTCGTCTGTCAGGGAGCTATGGTCCGTGAACGCCAAGTCTTCCTCCGTTTGCCGAATTCCTCGAAACTCCAGGTCACGGCAGACATTCACGAAGGGAAGATCAGTTACGTCAAACGCGGTCAGACGGTGGAAGTCCGTACCGACGCCACGGGGGAAAAAGTCATTCGCGGACGTGTCATCAAAGTGAATGAAAACCCGCAGCCGACCAACCACTGGATGGGGAACGTCAAGGAGTACCGCGTCACGATCGAACTTGAAAATCCGGAAGGGATCCTCCCCGGCATGACCGCGGATACGAAGATCCTCGTGGAAGAAACTCCAGACAAGAAAATCATGATCCCGACCCATGCGGTCTTCGAACATGGCGGGAAATACTACGCGATCAAAAAGAATGCCGATGGGGAACTGGAAGCTATTGAACTGGAGCTCGGCCACAGTAACGATAAAATGGTCATCGTGACCAGTTCGAACGTCGATGAGAATACGCAGCTCGTCTCTGCTGCGTTCGAAAATCGCGAAAGAGTCAAACTCCCAGAACTCCCGGCAGGAATGACGTCCTCGCCCGACATCCGGCCGGAACGTCCTGCTGTCTCGTCGAAAGAAGAGAACTCGGCTGCTCCGGGAATGAACGCCGGCGGTGAGCGTCCTGCCGGAATGCCGGAAGGTATGGGCGGGCCTGACGGTATGAGACCGCGTATGCGCCCTGCCGGAATGCCGCGCGGTGAACGTCCTGCCGGAATGCCGAGTGGAATGCCGGAAGGTATGGGCGGGTCAGACGGTATGAGACCGCGTATGCGCCCTGACGGAATGCCGCGCGGTGAGCGTCCTGCCGGAATGCCGAGTGGAATGCCGGAAGGTATGGGCGGGTCAGACGGTATGAGACCGCGTATGCGCCCTGACGGAATGCCGCGCGGTGAGCGTCCTGCCGGAATGCCGATGGACGGAAATGCTCCGGCAGACGGAAATGCTCCGGCAGACGGAAACTGATCCGGCAGACGGAAACTGATCCGAACGGATGGAAAAGTCAACAGAATGCCGGATCTTCAAAATCGGAAGTCCGGCCGGGCCCTCAAATATGCGGTGCCGTCCTGTTCGGCCCGAAGCGAGGAAAACATGGAATACGCAGCCTCACTGACAGATGTCCAAAAACACTACTTTCTGACCGGCGAAACGGTCAAGGCCCTTCGCGGCGTCTCCTTTGATGTGCCGAAAGGCGACTTCTTGGCCATCATGGGAACGAGCGGTTCCGGAAAAAGTACGCTTCTGAATCTTCTCGGCTGTCTCGATCCGCCGACGTCCGGTAAGATCCTCCTGGATGGCGAGGACGTCAGCACGATGACCGACGATGAACTTTCAGAGATCCGGGCACGCAAGATCGGATTCATTTTTCAGGCGTACAATCTGATCCCGCAGCTCACGGTACTGGAAAACATCGAAGTTCCGCTCCACTACTCCGGAAAGATCACTCCGCAGATGCGTGAACGATGCCGGGAACTCGCAGATCTGGTCGGCTTGGGCAATCGCCTGAATCACCGGTCCTTTCAGCTCTCCGGCGGTCAGCAGCAGCGTGTGGGGATCGCGCGTTCTCTGGTCAATGACCCGGCATTCATCCTCGCTGATGAACCGACAGGAAACCTCGACACCGCGACGACGGAGGAGATCCTTGGGATCCTGAAAAAGCTTAATGATGACGGGAAGACCATCATCATCGTAACTCACGAGCCGGAAGTCGGCGCACAGACCAAGCGAGTCATTCAGCTGCGTGACGGTCTGATCATCAGCGATAAGAAAAATTAGAAAATTCATAATTCACGATCCACAATTATGTTTTATACTTGGTTGCGTACATTTCAGCTCGGATTTAAGAGCCTGATGCTCCATCCTATGCGTTCACTGCTGACGGTGGTGGGTATTTTTATTGGGGTTTCGAGCGTCATTTGGCTTCTGGCGATCGGTGAAGGGATCAGTCAGAAATCGCAGGAACAGATCGAGAGCCTCGGTGCGACGAACATTATCGTGCAGTCCACGCCGCCGCCGAATGATGCGGCCGCGAATGTCCGCGTGCTCATTTACGGTCTGACGCGGTACGATTACGAAAAAATCACGGAAGTCGTTCCGGGGATCAAGGAATCGTTTCCCATTCGTCACATCAAACAGCGTATCAGCAAGGGCGACATCATGCTTGACGGCCGCCTGGTCGGATGTACGCCGCACTATCAGGATGCGAATGGTCTGAAAATGGCCCGCGGACGGTTCATCGACAATCTGGACTGTGAGAAAAAACGCAACTACTGCGTTCTGTCGAACGACATGGCAAACGAGCTGTTCGCCTACGAAAACCCGATCGGACAGAATATTCAGATCGGCCGCTACATGTACACAGTCATCGGTGTCTGTCAGCCCAAAAACGCTTCGGCTGCGATCGGCGGAACGTTCGAATCACAGGACTACAGTCGTGACGTCTACTTCCCCATTCAGACCTTCTGGTCCGAACTTGGTGACCGGATCTCCACGAACCGCAGCGGGTCGCATGAAACGACGCAGATCGAGATCAATCAGATCACCTTCCAAGTCGAAAGTACCGAAGACGTTCATTCGACGAGCGAGATCATCAAATTCATTCTGAACCAGAATCATCAAGGAAAGAAAGACTGGAGCATCACGGTGCCGCTGGAACTTCTCGAGCAGGCGCAGACGACGAAAATGATGTTCATGCTCTTCATGGGCCTCATCGCGGCGATCTCGCTGGCTGTCGGCGGCATCGGCATCATGAACATCATGCTTGCGACCGTGACGGAGCGTACCCGAGAGATCGGTATCCGCCGTGCGCTTGGTGCTAAACGGAGCGACATTACGCGGCAGTTTCTTGCGGAAACGATCATGCTGTCGGTCCTTGGCGGTCTGACGGGGATCTTGGGCGGGCTGCTTTGCGGGCCATGTACGGAGGTCGTGCGTTTCGGCCTGAATTTCTACTTTCCGAACGTCATGGAGCAGTTGCCGGAATTGATGAAAACAATGGCTCCGATCTTGGTCCCGTGGTCGATCCCGCTTGCGTTTGCGATCTCAGTCTCCATCGGTGTCGTTTTCGGTCTCTACCCAGCTCGCCGAGCCGCGATGATGGATCCGATCGAAGCGCTCCGGCACGAGTGACCCAAACATTCCCTTTTAAATTTCAAACTTGGGAATTCAAAAAGTTCAGAAATTTGAGTCTTTGAGAGGGGAATGATCTTGAAAAAGTTTCCCTCTCCCGAGTTCCGTTACGCATGGGGCCAAACTGCCTAAGATCTCAACCGCTGACCGCACAGAAGACTGGAGCGCACAGAAAGGGATGGGCGGTTTTGAGCGTCTTTGCCGGGGAGTGTTAATTGGGTGGAAGGTGTGTGAGCCGGAGGGAGCCGGATGTGCGTTTTGCTTGGATCCGTCCCGGAAAAACGTGCGTTTGCGGAATGCCGGAATCGTTTGGACCGAGGAGCATTTGCGCAAGAAGAAGCCACTCTTTGCGTCCCATTTCGCGTTCTGGAAAACCGTTTTCACGCCAGACTCGCCGAAGGAGTTCCGTCCAAAGAAATTCCGGCACGCCGTCAGGAAAAGCATCCGAAAGGGCGAACGTTCGCGGAAAGATCTGGATCTCGCCATGCGCGGATGAAACGCAGAGTTCCTCAAGACGGCGGGTCAAGGTGTCTGTCATCTCCTGCATTTCTGCGGCTGCCGTACCGAGACGTAAAAGCGCAGCGTCCAGCTGTGGATTAAAGTCTTCGCGCAGTTTGGGAAGAAGTTCCTGTCGGATCCGATTCCGCGTCAAGTCCGTTGAGAAATTGCTTGCGTCCGTACGCCATGGCTGGCCGAGCGAGTGAAGGTAGTCGAGGATCTCCAGTTTTGAAAACGTCAGCATTGGCCGAATGAGAGTGACTGCGCCGTTGAGAGGCCGCAGACGGCTCATGCCCGCAAGACCGGCGACTCCGGTGCCTCGGAGAATTCGGTGAAGAATGGTTTCCGTCTGATCGTCCCGATGGTGCGCAAGCGCAATGTAGCGGCATCCGAGATCTTCGGCAGTTTCGCGAAGGAAAGCGTACCTCGCATTGCGTGCGTCGTTTTCCAGACCGTTTGATGTCCGTGCGATCTCCAGACGCCGGGACGCACAGGGAATTTCAAATCGGCGGCAGAGTTCCTGAACGAACGTTTCGTCGCCGTCGGAATCTTCACCGCGAAGCTGATGGTTGGCGTGTGCCGCAAAGATGCGTAGGCCGAATTCACCGCGAAAATAAGAGAAAAGCCTCAAGAGCGCCACGCTGTCCGCCCCGCCGGATACTGCCAGCAGAATGGGATGATCTGCCCACCGCGAAAGCGGCGCCTCCGCGAGGAAACGTTCCTCAAACGGAAGCCGATCACGCCGTACAGGCAGGGAGGGCTTTTTGCGCGTGTTTTGCTCCAAGGCTTTTCCACCTCTTTCAGTTTCAGGTCTCAACCCTCTAAAACCGGGTTTATTTTCCGTCAACGTACTTCACGACGAATGGCTCGATCTCCTGTGCCCAGATCTCGTAGCCTTCCGCGCCGGGATGGAGACGGTCACGCATGATCTCGACCGGAAGCGTACCATCTTCCGCGAGGAATTTCTTGCCGAAATCGAGGTAGATCACGCGCTCGCCGTCCGCCAGGGCCGGGAGTCCCGCGTTGATCTCGTTGACCTTGACGCGCATTTCGTCCTGCGGTTTGGCACTGCGCGGGAAGACGGAGAGAAGGAGGATCTTCGCTTTCGGGGCTTTTTCCTTCATGATGTCGAGGATCTTGCGGATCCCTTCCACCGTCTGAGCCGGCGTGGAAGAACGGTGGCCCACGTTGTTCGTCCCGATCATCAGAACGATGAGTTTCGGCGAGAGACCTTCCATTTCTTTACCTTCGGTCAGACGCCAGATCACGTGCTCCGTCCGGTCCCCGCCGTAGCCGAGGTTCGCGGCTTTGCGGTTTCCATAGTATTTGGCCCAGACGTCTTTACCTTTGCCTTCCCAGCCGTGCGTGATGGAGTCACCGACGAAAAGCAGATCGATGTCTCCTTTCTGCACGATGTCCTGTTTCTGAGCGTAACGGTCCGCCCACCATTTAGCGTCCATTCGGGAGACTGCTTGGACTGCGACATTTGTATCATTCGCGCAAAGCAGACCGGAAGTAAAAGTCAGTGCAAGACCAAAAATGAGGGAAAGTGCGAATTTTTTCATGAGCGATTCTCCTTTTTTCATTAAAAAGTGGGGTGGGAGGCAGGGAACAGCCGGCCTCCTCAAAAGGGGATGAGGAGGCCGTTTCAATGTGCGGCACAGGTCATGCCGATGATATTTGAGACGGCTTCGCACAGGACGCCGTCAGGATCTTTTTATTCTGCCGGAGCCGCATCAGCCGGAGCCGCGTCCGCGTTTTCAGCCGGAGCCGCATCCGCGTTTTCAGCCGGAGCCGCGTCTGCGTTTTCAGCCGGGGCCGCATCTGCGTTTTCAGCCGGGGCCGCATCTGCGTTTTCAGCCGGAGCCGCGTCTGCGTTTTCAGCCGGAGCTGCATCTGCGTTTTCAGCCGGAGCCGCATCTGCATTTTCAGCCGGAGCCGCGTCCGCGTTTTCAGCCGGAGCCGCGTCCGCGTTTTCAGCCGGGGTCGCGTCCGCGTTTTCAGCCGGGGTCGCGTCCGCGTTTTCAGCCGGAGCCGCGTCCGCGTTTTCAGCCGGAGCCGCGTCTGCGTTTTCAGCCGGGGCCGCGTCCGCGTTTTCAGCCGGAGCCGCATCTGCGTTTTCAGCCGGAGCCGCATCTGCGTTTTCAGCCGGAGCCGCATCTGCGTTTTCAGCCGGAGCCGCGTCCGCGTTTTCAGCCGGAGCCGCGTCCGCGTTTTCAGCCGGGGTCGCATCTGCGTTTTCAGCCGGGGTCGCATCTGCGTTTTCAGCCGGGGTCGCGTCAGCAGTTTCAGCCGGAGCGGTGACGGCCGGTTTTGCTACATTCTTTTTGATCGTACCAATGACGCGGTCTTTCACGGCGATGGCAGCACCGATGATGGAAATGACCAGGGCGACAACGAGGATCAGGTTAAAGATGGCGTGGAGCGGGCCTTTTCCGACTTCGTCGCCGAGGTAGGACTTTTTGTTGCTCATGATGAGGAAGATCAGGTACGCGACCGGGAGCATCGTGAAGCAGATGGCGCTTGCGAAGACCGGGAACCAGAACGGCAGCTTGATCATGACGCCGAGCATACCGATGGAGGGGAGCATTGCGCAGATGCGGAAAGTCCATTTCGTGTACTTGAATCCGCACATTTCGGGAAGCGTGAAACCGCAGACGACCATGTGCGCGGAGATCGCGCCGCAGGTCATTCCGATCAGACCGAGGTCAAAAATGATGCGTCCGGCGGGACCGATGATTTTCACGAGGGCTTCGGAGGCTTCCAGCGGTTTGAGACCGTCGCGCAGCACGTCGCCAGTGTAGACGCCGCCGACCGTCATGCCGACCATGATGAGGGAGGTGACCAGCACGAACGGGATGAACATCGACATTCCGAGGTCCCATTTCGCGAGCGTTCTGTGGTGCGGTCCCCAGCCTTTCGCCAGGAGGGAGTACGGATAGAGGAACGTCATGTTGATGCCGACCGCCGCGCCGAGCATACCGAGCACGAGGATCAGGTTTTTGGGATCTTTCAGGATCTCAACGGAATCCAGACCGCAGAAGCCGCGGCCCATGGCGAGCCAGTCGATCTTTCCGAAATTGTAGACGACGACGATGCCGAAGGAAAGAATGACGAGGAAAATGACCAGACGAAGGAAGTTTTCGTAGATCTTGATGCCGAGTCGGCTTCCGCCGTAGCTCCAGACCGTCACGATATTGATGAAGAGGATGGCCAGACCGGTGCACCATGAAATGCAGTTCGCAGCACCATCCTGAAGAGCCGTCTGACCGGTGGCGGTCATGACGAGGTCTTTCACCGCACCGGAAGCGAGACCGTACTGCGGGAAGTGCCAGATGACAGACGCGGAGATCGTACCGAGAGCCCAGAGGAAAACGAGCAGAGGACCGAAGGCACCGAGTTCACGGCGGAACGCCTGGTACGGTTTTTCCTGCTTCGTGAGGACGACTTTGCTCAGCGCGGCAAGCATGCAGACTCCGAGAAACATAGCGAGCGGCTGGACCCAGAGCAGTTTGTATCCGAAGGACGCACCGGCGACGACGCTGGCCGCGGCACTTCCGGCTCCCAGCGTCATGGCACTCTGAAGCAGGCCCGGTCCGGAACGTTTAATGTATCCGCCGACTTTCGTAAAGAACGGACTGCGGTCCAGTTCATTCAGGGATTCGATCTCTTTCTGCAGTTTATCCGGGTCCCATTTTGCCGTCATCGGCAGGCCCTTGCTTTCATCCTGTGACATAAAATTCCTCCAAAAGGCAGGGGGTGAAATTTCAAAAATTTTTGAGGTCAAGTTTAGCAAACCTATTCAAAAGGTCCGTTTCGTTCATTTTAACTCAAATCCTGAAAATTTCAACCTTTCCCGAATGAAAAGAAGGGAAAAATCGCAAAAAAGTTGGAAATGTTCTAAAATTCTCCTCATTTTCCGAAATTTCGATTTTATTTTCTCAAAAATACGAAAAATTTTCGCGAAAATTTAAAAATTTTTCCGTTGGGGACTTTCATTTTCTGAAAAACAGACTATGATAGTAAGAAGAAGAGTGTGCTAGGATCGTGTTTATGTGATCTTCATCGATTCGGTGTGATCTTCATCGATTCGGTGTGATCTTCATCGATTCGGTGTGATCTTGCATGACCGCGAGTGCGAACGCCTGCTTGTGCGGGGGCGTTTGTGGGCATTCCCGGTGCACATCGTCCGGCAATGGCACACGAAATGCAGTTTTACGTCGCATTTAATTCGCAGAAAAAGGTTGATCGCATGGCAAAATGGTACTACAAAATGGCGGGGCAGGAAATTGGGCCCTTCACGGCGCAGCAGCTGAAACAGCTTGCGGAAGAGAAGCGGATCGCTCCCACCGACCCGGTGCGCCGCGACACGGACACGGAATGGTCCATCGCTCGAAATGTGAAGGGGCTTTTCCCAGAGAAAAGCACAATTCCGACGGGTGTTGCCGTGCCGGTCCAGCCGGTTTCGGAGGATGACGAAGATGGACCGGTCCCGGTCGTAGTACCGAAAGGAAATGTGCCGAAAGACGGTATTCCGACTGCAGTCGTCGTCCCAGCCGCCGGAGGGAAGGCTGCCGCCCGGAAAAGTGCAGACATTCCGACGGGACGTTCTGTCGCAGACATTCCGGTACCTCCCATGGCTCCGTCGCCTCCGAAAGCTGTTCCAGCCGCAAAGCGCACGAAAGCCAGAAATGCCGCTAAAATAGAGTCGGAAAAAACGGAGACCTTTGATTTTGGGTTTGATTCTGCTGTCCATTCTGTCCCTGCAGGAGGAAAACGGACGGCTCCGGCACGTAAGACCGCCGGAAAAGCGGGGGCGAGATCGCAGACGAATGCGGCGCAGAATAGCGGCGAAGATGGAGCTGCGGAAGAGAAAAAACCGCTGACGAAGAAAGAGATCCAGAAACGGAATTTCCTCATCGGACTCATTGCGACGGGAACCGTCATCGTCTTGGCTGGCATCATTCTTTTGATCGTTTCGTGCGGAAGATCTGAAAAACCGGCGAATGAACTAAGTGATCCCGCCGCAGCTGCGGTCGAAAATGCTGACGGTGATGCGGATGGGCAGGGATCGGCAAACGGTGCGGACGCGGATGACGCGGAAAATGCCGACGGTGAAGCGGACTCCGAGGGGGCCTCGGGTGAAAAAACGAAAAAATCTGCCGACGGTGAAGACGCTGACGGTGAAGGGAATGCCGATGACGGAGCGAAAAGCACGCTTCCTGAAGAGTGGGCCGAGATCGGATACAAAACGCCGTTGGTGGACGGAAAGCCGATGTCGTGCACATTCGGAAGTCTGAAAGTCTTCGTCAAGAAAATTGAAATTGCGACCTTGGCAGAGCTGAATCCAAGTTCGAGGTCAAAGTCAAAAGACCGAAAGTACTGTTTCATCAAGATCGAAGTTGAAAATGTGAACGCGGGCGGAAGGCTCCTTGATGTGCCCGGCTGGGGTGCAAAAGGAACGCCGGCGGTCCAGCTTTTTGACGAAAAGGAAAATCAGTACAAGACCCAGCGTATTCAGGTTCCGGATCAGGCCGACTCAAGTATGCAGATCGGGCAGGGCGAATCGTTTACGGACATTTTGGTCTTCAATCCGCCGAAATTGGAAAAAGTAGAATTTTTGCGTCTCCACCTCCCGGCCGTTCAGAAAGGGGAAAGCGAGTGCCTGCTTTTCCTGCCGAAAGAATTTTTCGCCCCAAAAAAGAAAGCTGACGTCGGCGAAGAAACGGCTGACGGTACCGACGAAAATGCAGATGGTGAAGGTGAAAATGCCGACGGAAATGCTGACGGTGAAAACGTTGACGGCGAAAACGCAGACGGCGAAAACGCTGATGGCGGTGCAGAGGCGGAAAATGCAGTGAACGGCAGTGACGCGGAGGCTTCCAATGAGAGCGAAAGTGTGGACGTTCCGGCACGGGAACCCTCTGCACTTGACGATCCGTCTCTAGGCAGTTCTGAGGAAGGATCGGATAACTTTGGCAGCGAGCTGGGAAGAACGCCGCCGTCGGTCGAAGATGAAAGCAAAGAGCTTGAAGAGGCTTCCTTTGATGCTCTGAATGATCCGAATCTGAATTAAGCGGAAACGTTTTTCAGAAGTTTACCTAACGAATGCCGGACGTTCTCTCGAATGAGCGCGTCCGGTTTTCCTTTCCCGCCATCCATTCCTTTTTCGGAGGCTCGTCATGTTTCCCGGTTTCAATACGAACGGACTGGCGCATCATGCGCTGAGGGATTCTATTTTTCTTCTCGCGGAGATCGGTTACGCGGGGATCGCGGTGACGCTCGATCACGATATTTTGGAGCGTCGCGGAGACGAATTCTTCTGGAGGACCGAGCCGAAACAGATCCGCGGCTGGCTTGAAGAGGCCGGGATGCGGGAAAGCGTCATCGAGACCGGAGCGCGTTTCCTGCTGGATCCGCGGAGGAAGCACGCTCCCAATTTACTGGATCCGGATCCCGAAAAACGCCGACTTCGCCGTGCTTACTATTTTCGGGCGGTCGAATTGGCGGAAGCGCTCGGAAGTTCCTGCGTCTCGCTTTGGTCTGGAGCCGCGGATCCTGTAGAAAATGCGAGTTCACAGTCGCTTTTTTCACGGCTTGGCGATGAATTGCGCATTCTTGCCGAGCATGCCGGAGAGCGGAACGTTCAAATCGCGTTTGAGCCGGAACCCGGAATGTTCGTCGCAACGATCCGGCAATTTGAGCAGCTTCTCGAATTTGCGCCGCCCACACTCTGCCTGACGCTCGACGTTGGGCACCTTTTCTGCCAGTTCGAGCCGATCCCGGAGTGCATTGCCCGTCATTCGGAACGTTTGGTAAATCTCCATTTCGAGGATTCCGTCCGCGGCAGGCACGTGCATCTTTTCCCTGGAGAAGGAGAGATGAACTTCACGGAGATCTTTGATGCGCTGCGCGCGGTCTCGTATTCGCACGGCATCTACTTTGAGCTGAGCCGTTCAAGTCCGACCGGGCCGGAAATCGCCGAAAAAGCCTTCGCGTTTTGGAAAAACTCCGCCCATTAAGATCGGGGCGCGGGCATCATTTTGTCTGTTTCCTTTTTGTGTATGCTCTTCTCCTGCGGAAAATTCCTTCATCAACGGAAAATTCTTAGCTCCTTCCATTTACACAAAAAACTTCGCCTGCGAATACAAGATCTCCCACGGCGTGACGAGCATTGGAGATTCCGCGTTCATCCGTTGCCATGAAGACTTGGTGATCTACGGGAAGGCTGGTTCGGAGGCGGAGCTGTATGCGAAGGAGAAAGGGATCCGGTTTCGGGCAGTGTAAGGGGGGCATTTCAGTCTTTCCAGGTATTTGATAATGGAGATGGAGAGAAGAGAGGTGAACTTCTCTCCGTCTTTTGGGGTTTCATTTCTCATTTTTTGCGAAAATTTCGAAACGTTCTGAAAATGGAAAGGATTTCTGCCGATTCATTCAAAAGAAATTCCATTAAAATTTAGGATCCGAACAAAAAGGAACAGAAAATGACGACCTATCTCGTTACCGGCGGAGCCGGATTCATTGGTTCACACATCGTACATCGGCTCGTTTCCCGGCGCGAAGAGCAGCTTGAAAGGGGAGAAACTCCCGACACGATCCGCGTTCTGGACGATTTTTCGACCGGCTTTGAACGAAACATTTCGCCCTATCTTGCGGCATTCGAGATCGAACTTTTTGATGGGTCCCTCACCGATCCGGAGATCGTCCGTCAGGCTGTCGATGGTGTGGAAGTCATCTTTCATGAAGCCGCCCTGGCCAGCGTCCCTTTGAGCGTCGAGCATCCCATGCGCGTGCACGATGCCTGCGTCACGGGGACGGTCCAGCTTCTGGATGCTGCGCGTCTGGCGGGAGTTCGCCGGGTGGTCTATGCTGCGTCGAGCAGCGCGTACGGCAACACCGAAGTCTGCCCCACCCACGAGTCGGTCCTTCCCGCGCCGATCTCGCCCTACGGAGCCTCCAAACTCGCGGCGGAACTCTATCTTCAGGCGTTCGCGGAAACGTACGGTCTCGAGACGGTCCGCCTGCGCTACTTTAACGTCTTTGGTCCGCGCCAGGATCCCAAAAGTCCCTATTCAGCCGTCATTCCGCTCTTCATCACCGCGATGCTCCGGGGTGAGGCTCCGAACATCTTCGGCGACGGACGACAGTCGCGCGACTTCACGTACGTGGAAAACGTGGTGGACGCCAATCTTCTGGCCGCGGAAGCCCCTGCAGAAAACGTCTCGGGCCGGGTCTTCAACGTCGCGAACGGGAGATCGACGGACCTCCTGACGCTCGTTTCGACGCTGAATGAGATCTTGGGAACGGAGATCGTGCCGAATCACCTTCCCCCGCGCGTCGGCGACATTCTGGAGAGCCGGGCGGACATTTCTGCCGCTCGGAAATTCCTCGGCTACGAACCGCGGACAGACTTGGCCGAAGGACTTCGAAGAACGGTCGAATTTTACCGGCAGGGGTAGTCTGAATTCCAGATCCGCATGGAGTACACGTTTTTTTAAAATTTTTTCAGAAAAGAAGATCATGAACACATTTGATTCCATTGAGACTTTCGATCCGAATGATCACCGCATCGACGGCTACTCCAAACCGCTTGAGCCGGGGCGGAAGATCGGACAGTTTCAGAATTTTACTCT
>JAFQOH010000066.1:0-10021 GCA_017403345.1 Thermoguttaceae bacterium | reverse complement strand
CCGAAAACGATCCGAAAACGATCCGAAAACGATCCGAAAACGATCCGAAAACGATCCGAAAACGATCCGAAAACGATCCGAAAACGATCCGAAAACGATCCGAAAACGATCCGAAAACGATCCGAAAACGATCCGTTAAAATCACATTTTAATCAAAGGAAAATCAAATGCACTTTACGGAAAAAAGTAAAAAAACGATCGATGCGTGCCGATTCTGCTGGATGTGCCGTCACATTTGCCCGATCGGCAATGCAACTGGGATGGAGCGCAACACCGCGCGTGCCCGTGCTCTGGGACTTTCGATGGTTGCCCGCGGAGTGGAGGAGATCGGGGCGAGCATCGCGAACGTTTACGAATGCGCACTTTGCGGTGCATGCACGAAAGAGTGCCTGACGGCCTGGGACCCCATTCTCTTTACGACCGAAGCAAAGCTGGAAGCCGCGATGGCCGGTGAAATGCCGGAGTACATCGTTTCGATGATCGAAAACATCGAGCGGACCGGGAACGCGTACGGAAAAACGGAACTCTGCGCACGTCTCTCCGCGTCGATCGCCAGTCTCCCGACGGACGCAGAAACGGTCCTTTTTCTTGGAAAAAACGCGGCGTACCGGACCTGCCGTCAGGCCTGCGCCGCCATTGAACTGCTGAAAAAAGCGGGAGTTTCGTTCACCGTGCTGGCAGATGAACCTTCCAGCGGCTGGGACCTTTTCTTTCTCGCAGGCGGTGCGGAAGAGACGCGGCAGACGATGAAAGCGTGTGCCGCAGCTCTTGATTCCTTCAAGACGGTCATCGCGTACGACCCGAACGACGCGCGAATGTTCCGCCGTCAGTTCAAAGAATGGGGCATCGGCTTGAACGCAGAGGTGAAGACCTTCACGGAATTCACGGCAGAGCTGATCGCCGAGGGGAAACTCACGCCGAAGAAAAGCGCGTCCGTCTTCACGTTCCAGGACCCCGCCTCACTGGCCCGCGACCTGGAAGAGACCGTCCCGGCCCGCGAGATCCTGAACGCCTGCGGAACGACGCTGGAAATGCTCATGAACGGCCGCGACACGAATCTTGCCGGAAATCTCCTCATGACGGAGTACATGCCGGAAGCGATGACGAAAGTTGCCGTTCGCCGCTGGGAAGAGGCTCTGCGTGTCGGCGCCTCGCTGTTGGTGACCGCCGGTCCGGACGACTATGCCGCCCTTGAAGCCGTGAGACCGGAAGGATGCCGTCTCCTTTCCATCGAAGAAGCGATCCTCGAGAGTCTTTAAACTGAAAGGAGTTTCCCCGCTGAGATCACTGAAAATATGCCGGGATCCACGGAAAAGAATGTGAGAGTGGCCTGACACGAATTTCACGAAAAGCACAAAAACTCACAAAACAGCTTTTAAAAAATTTTTAAAAGTATTCGTGAATTGCGCTTTTTTAGTGGATCTCGCATTCAAGATCAGTGTGTCTCTGCGGCCTTTTCAGTGGTTTCAGTGGTTTCAGTGGTAGAAAAGGGGTGATTTTTAAAGATTTTTTAAGGAGCGATTTCAATGCTAGTCAAATTCAAAGACATTTTGTCACTTGCCGAGGAAAGATCTTTTGCGGTCCCGGCGTTCAACTCGTACAATATGGAGACGACCATCGGTCTGATCCAGGCGGCGGAAGAGACGAGGTCGCCGATCATCATTCAGGCATACTCACGTCTTTTCGAGTACGGAACCGCGTTTTATCTTGCGCCGACGATCCTCAAGGCGGCCGAGGAGTCGAAAGTCCCCGTCTGTTTTCATCTTGACCACGGAACGGGCATCGACCCGGTCATGCGTGCGCTGCGGTACGGATGCACGGGGATCATGTTTGACCGGTCGTCGCTCTCTTTCGAGGAAAATGCCGCACAGACGAAGCAAGTCGTGGATCTTTGCGCGTCCTGCGGAGTTGCGGTCGAGGGGGAGCTGGGGCACATTGGCACGACGAAGGAAGAGGTGACGGAATTCGTCTACACGGAGGTCGCGGACGCGGTGAAGTTCGTCGAGCAGACCGGCGTCGCAGCCTTGGCCGTCGCTGTGGGAACGGCACACGGACGCTACCGTCAGGCTCCACAGGTGAATATTGCGCGCATTGCTGAGATCCGAGAAGCGATTCCCGCTGCTGTCGTTCTCCATGGCGGAAGCG
The DNA here is from genome assembly GCA_017403345.1 of Thermoguttaceae bacterium. GTDB lineage: Bacteria > Planctomycetota > Planctomycetia > Pirellulales > Thermoguttaceae > RGIG3701. Next base: position 7,876 of record JAFQOH010000066.1, on the reverse strand, counting down.
GCATTCCGGATGAGCAGGTCCGCGACGCCATCGCTGCCGGGATCCGAAAGGTGAACTTCGGAACGGACGTCTGCTTCTCATTCCTGGACCGTGTCTTTGAGACCTCGCGGGAGATCGTTGCAGTGGACGTCTTCATGCGCGGTGCGATCGAGTCGGTGAAGGATTTCGCGGTGAGCAAGATCCAGCTTCTGGGAGCGGACGGCAAGGCGGAGTGAGACGAGAGCGTTTGGTGAACTCTCCAGAAACCTCAACGATCGTAAAAAGTACGAAACCCTTCCGCCGCTTACGGCACTCCTTCCTCAAAATGAGCTGACTGGGGCTGCGTTTTCGGCGGAAGGAGCGTCGATGCCGACTCTTCAAGATACAGCCTCTCCTCATTTTTTGACTTCTTCTTGATCTTTACCTTTCTTTTTAGGTCCATCCGGGAACTGCGTACCAGTTTTTTACCACTGAAAACTCTCAGAGAAACACGGATCTTAACGCAAAAAGCGGTAAAAAACAGACTGCTCGAACATTTTTTGAATTTTTTAAAATTCATTTGCGTCTTTTCGTGTTTTCCGTGAAATTCGTGTCAGGGAACCATCCCATCCCATCCCATTCCATCCTCTTCAGTGTGTTTGGGCGTCTCCTCTGCGTTCTCTGTGGTAAGATCTGATCTGATCTGATCTGATCGGTACACACTTTCTGGAAGAGCCATAAAAAAAGCAGTCTTTTCAGCCTTTCCAGTGCTTTGGGGAATTTTTTTGCATTTTTTTGGCAGGAGAGGGATTGAAAGAAAACAAAAAGTCTGCTAAAATCGTAGAAAATGAACGTAGATTTATTTTCCTGCCAGCCCCACAAACGAAAAAGGTGAATCATGGCTAAATTTTCCAAAGAAATGACGGGTCTTTGTGCCCAAATGCTGAAATTTTTGAATCCTCATCTCGAAAAGTCTGCAGATCCAGATTTTGTGATGCCGCCTGCCGCACTCGACGAGCTGGAACGCAGACTGAAAGAGATCGTGGGTCTCTACATGAAAAGTTCGGCAGACGTGAAATCGGAATTTCGCTCCATTGCAGATGATGTGGACGGTCTCTACCGGCTGAGTGAACTGCTCCAGCAGTATCGCGGCGGCCTGATCAAGATCAGTATGAAGACGACGCTCTCAGACGTTCAGAAACGTACCGCAGGGATCAAAGTCATGCTGAACCGCAAGCTGGGAGCCGCCCCGTCGGGGAATTTCTCAAAGATCCTCATCCTTCTGGTCCTCATCGGCGCGGCAGCTGCGTGGTTCTTCCTGAAGGAGCCGATCAGCTCGCTGGTGAATTCATTCCTTCCGGACAAACCGGCGGAAGTCCAGCCGGCTGATCCCGACACGGAGACGGAAACTGCGGAGGATGTTGACTCGGCAGACTCGGAGAGCACCGAAGATGACGCGGACAAAGCAGAAGATGCTGACGGCGAAAAAGAAGCAGACGCCGACGAAAAGGATGCAGAAGAGGCGGAAGACGCAGTGAAGCCGGAAAAGGAAACGGATGGAGCTGCGGACGCTAAGGACGCGGAGTCGGAAACGGACGCGGAAGAGGCGGAAGAGCCGGCAAAGAAACCAACGAAGAAGCCGTCTAAAGTCACGAAAAAGCCGAAGACGTACCCGATCCGCAGCTGGACGGACGAAAACGGCAAAAAAATGAAGGGACGATTCCTCCGGGTCGAGCCGTCCAATTCAGAGGAATCGCAGGATGTCGTTTTCATCGACGTCGTGTCGGAAAAGGGAAAGATGGCAGAAAAAGGCTTCCTCTTCGGAAAATTCTCGAAAAAAGACCAGACGTACATCCGCAAGCAGCTGGAGTAGGGGCTCGGCCTGATACGGAATTGACGCCGGGACGCAGTCTGAAAGGCAGGCTGTCCTCGTCCCGGGCAAGCTGCGGTTTCCCCTTTCGAAGCATCCGAATTCCTTCAAAAGGGGAAATTTTTTGAAATTTTATTTTTTTGAAAAAAATCCGGCGGGTGGGGGTTTACAAAGGGAACGAAATCGGGTATAATCTCAGGCACTGTTTAAGTGTTTCAGTTGCTTTGGCTGCAAAGTTTGGATCCGTGGAAACCGGGGGACGCATTGCGGACCATTCGTCCAGGTGCCTTTCGTATTTCAACGGATAAAAATCAGTGCCGAAGCATAAAATTCCAGATAAAAAGAAAGCGATTATGAGCGAAGTTCTGAATCACGAATGCAGTGTAGCGGCTCTTTACTTGATGGACGAGGCGCATGCTCCGGAAGGAACAGCCAGCCGCAGTGTCCTCAATAAAAATGTAGCTCCACTGCTTCAACAGATGTTGGGAGAAATGCAGAATCGCGGCCAGCTTGCCGCAGGGATCGCCACCTACAATACGGAGCGCCCAAACATTCTCGACGTCTTCAAAAATACCGGAACAGTAAACGAGGTCTTCAAAACCTCTCGGAAACGTAAATTTCAGGAAATTCTCACCACTTACGCCGGTCGGGCGGGCATCGGTCATACACGCTACGCCACTTCCGGTCAAGACGATCCCCGATACGCTCAGCCTTTCGAACGCACACACGGACGCCTCTGGAAATGGTTCACTTTCGCATTCAACGGCACTCTCGCCAACTATCCTCAGCTTCGTGAAAAACTTCTCTCTAAAAGCCAGTACCATATCGTGATGGATAATGATGCGGAGATCATTATGCACATGATCGCCCGGGCACTGCGCGGAGAGGACGCTCCGGATCTGAAAGAGGTCATGGCGGAAGTTTCAAATGAACTTGACGGCGCGTTTAATATCGTGTACATGGACGGCCTCGGCCGAATGTTTGCGTCTCGTGACCCGCGCGGCATCCGTCCGCTCTGCTGGTCCGTTCAGGGAAATCTTTTTGGCGTGGCAAGTGAATCCCTTGCTCTCCAGAACCTCGGCTTCACCGACATTCGGCACTTCGAGCCCGGGACGATGGTCATCGTCGATCAGAACGGTTTCCATTTTGAACGTTTCGCTCCGTGCCCGAAAAAGGCAAGCTGCTTCTTCGAGTGGATCTACTTCGCCAATGCGGCAAGCGTCATCGACGATCAGAGTGTTTACCTTTGCCGTGAAAAATGCGGGAAGATCCTTGCGGAAGAAGAAGACATTCCGTGGGACGAAAATTCCATCGTGGTCCCCGTTCCGGACACTGCGAAAAGCGCGGCCGGCGGGTACGCTTTCAAGGCCAACATTCCGTTTACCGAAGGGCTGCTGAGAAACCGTTACGCCGGACGCACATTCATCCAGAACGACGACACGCGAGCTTATGCCGTCCGCAGCAAGTACTGGATCATCCCGTCGGTCCTTGAAGGCAAAAAAGTCTTCCTCGTAGATGACAGCATCGTTCGTTCCACGACTCTCCGTGCATTGGTCCATCGTCTGCGTGAGGTGGGACACGTCGCGGAACTTCACGTTCGCATCGCCTGTCCGCCCGTGCTGGCTCCGTGCTACTACGGCGTCGATATGTCCACGACGAAGGACCTTTTCGCCTCCGCGTACATCAAGCCGGGCGATCCGTTGGAACCGACTCCGGAGATCCTCGACGCAATGGCGAAAGAGATCGGCGTCGATTCTCTCCGTTTCGTGCCGGTCCGTCGTGTCGCGGAAAGCATCGGTCTGCCGGAATCGGATCTCTGCATGGGCTGCGTGAACCGTGAATATCCGACTCCGAAAGGACAGGAACTCTACCAGATCGAAGTCCAGGAGCTGGAAGCTGCGCAGCCATAAACGGGTTTCTGGAAGAAACATTTAGACCGGGAGACGGTGTCGTTCGTTCCGTCTCTCGAAGATCCTTTTTGTCATTTGTCCTTAATCCCCAGGAGTTTAATGTATGAGCAAATTCGTTTTCATCACCGGTGGTGTCGTTTCTTCTCTTGGCAAAGGCTTGACCTCTGCTAGTATCGGCATGCTTTTTAAAAGCCGCGGTCTGCGTGTCCAGATGCTCAAAATGGATCCGTATCTCAACGTCTATCCCGGCAAGATCGACCCCTACGAACACGGTGAGGTCTACCTGACAGAAGATGGTGCAGAAACGGACCTTGACTTGGGACACTACGAGCGGTTTGTCGGACAGAATCTGCATCAGTGCAACAGTGTCTCTGCCGGACGTATTTATCAAGATGTTTTTGCGGCGGAACTCGAAGGAAAATACAAAGGGGCCACGGTCCAGGTCGTTCCGCACATCACTAACGCGATCAAGGAACGCTGGAAAAAGCTTGAAAGTCCTGACGTGGACATCATCATGGTGGAACTCGGCGGAACGGTCGGCGACATCGAAGGTCTTGCGTTCCTCGAAGCAATGCGTCAGTTCCAGCTCGAACGGCCAGCGGAAGACGTCGCGTTCGTGCACATGACGCTCATCCCGTTCCTGCGTGCCAGCGGGGAGATCAAGACGAAACCGACGCAGCATTCCGTTGAAAAACTGCGCGGCATCGGCATTCAGCCCGACGTGCTGGTCTGTCGGACCATCGTTCCGATCGAGCAGGAACATCGCCGTAAGATCGCGCTCTTCTGCAATGTCCGTCCGGAAAACGTCATCGAAGAGCAGGACGTCGAGTACTCTATCTACCAAGTCCCGGTCATGCTGATGGAAGAAGGCGTGGATCAGATCCTCGGCAAACGGCTTGGTCTGACGCTGCCGGAGATCGATCTGACTCGGTGGAATGAAATGCTTGAAAAAGTGCGTACGCCGGAAGGCGAAGTGAAGATCGCAGTGGTCGGCAAGTACATCTCGCTGATGGACTCGTACAAATCGATTTACGAAGCGCTGACGCACGCTGGGATCGCGAACCGTGTGAAGATCAAGCTGCTGAAAGTTGAAGCGGAAGAGATCGAAGAAAATGGTGCCGATGCGATTTTGAAGGGGGTCCAGGGCATTCTTGTGCCGGGCGGTTCCGGAAAACGCGGCGTTCCGGGCAAGATCATGGCGATCCAGTACGCCCGCGAAAACAAGATCCCGTTCCTCGGTATCTGTCTGGGGCTCCAGTGTGCGGTGGCGGAATTCGCGCGGAACGTTTGCGGGATCGAAGGCGCTGCGAGTCTTGAGTGGATGGAAGCCGGACAGGAAGACATGAGCAAAGCCGTCGTCGTTCAGCTGGATCCGAAACGTCAGATCGTCACGTCTGGCGGTGTGCGCCGCATTGGTTCCTACGCCTGCTGGCTGCACGAAGGGACGAAAGCTCGTGCCGCCTACGGTCAGGAGATGATCCGCGAGCGTCATAGTCATTGGTACGAAGTGAATCCGAAATTTGTTGAACGGCTAACGGCTGCCGGAATGGTGATCGCCGGAAACAATCCGGACAGTAATCTGGTGGAAGTGATCGAGCTGGCTGACCATCCGTGGTTCGTCGCGACGCAGGCACATCCGGAATTTGCGAGCCGGCCGGTCGAAGCTCAGCCCCTTTTCCGTGACTTTGTTGCGGCTGCTAAGGCGAACTGAAGCTAACGTATCCGATCGCAGTTTTTATATTTCAGCGAGAGCCTCGTGCAATGCGGGGCCCTCGTGGTTTTGTTTTTTAAATTTTATCAAGACGCTTTTCCGACGGAGGGGCCCTGAATTCATGAGAATTTCCACCAAAGGACGTTACGGACTGCGGATCCTGCTTGATCTAGCACTTTATCCTCAAACAGGCCAGCCGCGGCTGTTGCGTGACATTGCGGAATCTCAGGGAATTTCTGAAAAATACCTTAGCCGTCTGATCATCAGACTTCGGAAAGCAGACTTAGTCCATTCGGTACGCGGTGCGCACGGAGGGTATCGGCTGGCGCGTGATCCGTCTCAGATCTCACTCCTTGACATCATCGAGGTGATGGAGGGGCCGATCGGCATTGTGGAGTGTGTCGGCAGTTCATCGGATCCTTGCGAGAGACAGGAAAGCTGCGCGGTCCGCGGAATCTGGGAGTCCATTAATTCTGTTATACGTGAGGCGCTGGCGCAGGTCTCTCTCCAGCAGATCATCGATCGGCAAAAAGAGCTTAATGAGGATGGCCAATGCTGGAATTACTGTTTTTAGCGTTTTTTAACTTTTTTTAGCTGGAGCTTTTTTTGAGCAGGATAACTAATTGCTAAGAGCTAAAAAAGGAGAAAACAGATGCAAATTGCGATCGCACGTTTTTTGCGGTACTTGGTCGTTGAGCGCAACGCGTCGGAGTTGACGGTAAAAAGCTATCGTGAGGACATGACGGCACTTTTGGAGTACCTCTTGCAGGTACGCCGGCGCATTCCGCCTCCTGATTCTATTTCGATGCCGGAGCTGCGCGCTTACGTATCTGCGATGCACGAAGCGGAGTACGCTCCGTCCACGATCGCACGGCGATTGGCGTCTTTGCGGAGTTTTTATCGATTCTGTCAGCGTGAGGAACTCGTGAAGGTCAATTTGGCGAAAGCGCTTCGGAATCCGCGTTCCGGCCGCAATTTGCCGCATTTTCTCACGACGGACGATATGGAGCGTCTTCTAAGTGCTCCGTCTCTCGGCGAACCGGCCGGGATCCGCGACAGAGCGATCCTTGAGGTCACGTACTCTGGCGGATTGCGAGTTAGCGAACTGGTTGGGCTGAACGACACGGACGTCGATTTTTCGGAGGGGGTCATGGTCATTCGCGGAAAGGGACGGAAGGAAAGACTTGCACTTTTGGGGTCCTATGCGGCCGAGGCGCTGAAAGAATGGCTTCGGGTCCGGATACTGGCGCGCGAAGTTGAGGAGGAGCCGGAATGGCCGATATTTACGAACCGGTATGGGACGCGGCTGACGACGCGCAGTGTTGGCAGGATGCTGGAGAAGTACTTAAAAATGACAGGCCTAGACCGAAGGACGTCACCGCACACACTGCGTCACAGTTTTGCTACGCATCTGCTGGATCGCGGAGCGGACATTCGCAGTGTCCAGGAACTTCTGGGGCACAAAAGCCTTGAGACGACGCAGATCTACACGCATCTGACGACTTCGGCGCTTCTGGACGTTTACGAGAAAGCGCATCCGCGTGCGAGAAAAGAAAAACGCTGCTTGGAATAAAAAAATCAGAAAATTTCCGAAAATTTGAGAAAAATTTAGCATCCCCCCCTTTTCAAATTCAGGATTTCTGCTATACTTTGAACATCATTAAGAGACGGAGAGGTGGCTGAGTGGCCGAAAGCGACGGTTTGCTAAACCGTTGAAGGGTTTGACCCCTTCCGCAGGTTCGAATCCTGTCTTCTCCGCTAAAGGAAGCCCGTTTTATGCGGGCTTTTTTTATTTGATCTTTCGGCAAGTGCATGCCAAATTTCGGTCCATCCGGGAACTGCGTACCAGTTTTACCACTGAATACACTGAAATTTCACAGAGAAACACGGATCTTAACACAAAAAGCAGTAAAAAACGGACTGCTCGAACAAATTTTGAATTTTAAAAAATTCATTTGCGTCGTTTCGTGTTTTCCGTGAAATTCGTGTCAGGGCACGTTCACTCCCTTTTGTCCTTTTTCCTCTTTCTTTTCAGTGTGTTTCTGCATCTTTTCAGTGCTCTCAGCGGTAAGATCGGAACCTGGATCGGTACACACTTTCTGGAAGAGCCCAAATTTCTATCGAAAATGCTGAAAATCACAGAACGCATGGTCGATCGGCACACTGTCACTGGGGATGTTGCTCAAAAACTCCTTCATTGCACACTCGTGACACTTTTGTATTTGTAAAAAAGACTTTCTGATGAGTGTACATTGGTTTTCAGCGGCAGAAAATCACATTCAGAGACCAGATATTTGACTCCAGAAATACAGTATGAATAAAAAAGCAAGAATTTTGCCTTTTTTGAGTAAACCGGCGCAAGATTTTGAAATAAAGTGCCGAAAAACCGTTTAGCTGTCCTGAAAATATGCGAAGTCTCGCATTATT
>JAFQOH010000065.1:0-25189 GCA_017403345.1 Thermoguttaceae bacterium | reverse complement strand
GTCGGCGTGTAATCCGGCCCGAAGAGTGCTTCTGCCTCGCTGTCGTTCAGCGGGTCGCCGATCAGTTCAAGATCCGAGTTCGATGTTCCGGAATACGCATACGTCACCTGCTGGCTGGAAGGCGTCGAGGTCGTCAACGTACTGCTGTGACGGCGACGAGTACGGCTCCGGGGTTTCCGGATCCGTTGGCCACGCGCTGGAAGGCTGTTCGACGGGGTTGGACCACGTGCCGAGGCCGTAGGGGATCTCCCACATGCCGGAATACGGCGCGTTGTGGAGGTATACACCCTGTCGGCTCGCAATGTCGTGCCCGCTCCAGGTGAAACTGAATCCGTTGTCCGTGACGGTCGAAGCATACGGACTTGATGACGGGTACGAGTCTGAATATCCGCCCGAATCCGGCGACTGGCCGTCCCACGTTTTGTAGTAATCGGAAAATCATTCTGAAAGTTCCAGTCCAGATTTTTCCATCAGTTCGATCGCTGGGGCGAAGCCTTGCTGGGCGGCCTGGCGGAGGTAGGTTTCCGCCTTTTGCGTGTTCCGCGGCGTGCCGGTCCCGTTGATGTAACAGACGGCCACGTGGTACCGCGCCTCTGCGCTGCCGGTATGCGCGGATTTCAGGAGGTACGAAAACGCCAGCTTCTCGTCTTTGGGAGTCCCAATCCCGTCTCGAAGCGCAAGGCCAAGCATGAGCTGCGCCTGCCCGTCGTCCTGGTCGGCGGCCTTTTGGAACCAGTAGACGGCCTTTTCGTCGTCTTTCGGCAGGTACTTGCCCGTGGAGCAGAAAATCCCAAGCGTCCGCTGTGCCTCGGGGTGATTTTGCTCTGCCGCCCGCTCAAACCACGGGACGCACTTTTTTTTCATTGCCGGATCTTTGTCGGAGAGCAACACCTCCCCCATCGCGAACTGGCAGTCCGTGTCACCCGCCTCCGCCGCCATTTTGATGTATTTGCGGATCTTTCGCTCGTCAACCGCCACGCCGTCGCCCTGACTGTAGATCCAGATCAGCATTTTCATGGAATCGACGTGATGATCCTCGCCAGCCGCCCGCTCGAAAAGCTCCACGGCCCGCGGAATGTCCTTTTCCACGCCGTTTCCCTGCCAAAGGTTCATGGCCTCAACAAAAGTCGGGTTTTTCGGTTCGAATCCCGCTTCTTCCGCCGCGCAGAACGCTGGCAGGGTAAAAAACAGCGAAAGACCCAGGCTCCAAACCCAGAATCGACGATTTTTCATCTTCATGGACTTCTCCTTTTTCGTTTTTCCAAGTGCCGTTTCCACGGCATTCCGAAAACGTTCGAACGCTTTGCGCTGTTTTTCGATGGGGACGCCGGTAATGACTTTCATGTCGTACCCGTTATCGGCTTCCGACTCGCGGATCCAGGCGTCGAACATGCGCAGGTACAGCTCCAGCACACGTTTGGGGGCGGAAAAGGTCACGAAAACAGGCTCCCGCCGGGGGCGTCCGTTTTCGAGGTCGAACCAGGTGACGTACCAGTACGTTTCCCGCCGGACTATCAGGTACTCCGCGTCGTTCTCGTCGAAATCTTCGAGCCACGCCCTTTCTTTCGGGGAAACGTCCTTTGGGACCACGTGAAACGGCGGCCCGTAGAGGTAATTGTTGGCCGCTTCGTTTAACAGATATAAGTCGTCGCGGCTGAGGGTGATAGGAATGTTCATGATTTCTCCCCCGGGAGGCGCAGCCCGTGTTTTCGGGCGTATTTTTCCTGAAGTTCCCAGATTTTTTCTTCCTCGAGTTCTTCGGAAAACTGTTTTCTGTAAAAGTAATCCGAGAAAAAGCGCAGAACGCGGTTCCAGTGCGAGTTTGCCGGCCCCCAGTTTTCCCTGAATTTCCGGGCGTCCTCCCGAAACGCAGCGCTCCATGCCCGCATGGTTTCCTGCATCTCGCGGACAGGAAGGCGGCACTCGTGGAGGGCGTCCGAATGACGGCGGTCGCGCAGGATGATCCGGCGGGTTTCGTCCGGATAATCAATGAGGTAAATCGGGAACCAGTCGCAAAACGGCGCGTCGAACCCGCTCCCGATTTTTTCGTGAATTCCGATCTTTGAGCCAATCATAATTTCTTCATCGCTAGGCTCGTAATTTTGGCCAATTCCGTAAACCCAGAAGTCCACCAGACGGCAAATTTCCCCTGCCGAACGGTTTTCCCAACCTTTCTCATAAGTAAATTTCGGGGCGGGCGGAAAGGTTTCATGGGAAAGGCCTTCCATCGAGTCGCAGACGTAACTGAGCCAGGTGGCCCAGTCGTGCGTCGTAAACCGTTTTCCGGTGACCCAAACGGCCAGACTGCCGTAAAAGGAGTCCCCTTCGTCCGTCGAAATGAACTCCAGCAAACGATGTTCCAGCGCGAAAGTTTGCGGATTGCCTATAATCATCGAATACCTAACCTCTTTTTCACATAATTTGGCACTTGACTATCTTTAGGGGAATAAGCCCCACTAAAATGTACTTCATTGCTATTATTGTTATTGCCCGAATATCGATATATTTGTTTCCCATCTGTGCTTAGTGCATACCATGTGGAACCATCGTCTATGTCTCTTGGAACTGCATTTTTGTATGCAACTTCAGCATCGCTAGGTAAAGGTGTTTTACTATGTTTATATTGAGGACTAGGAACATGCTGTTTATTGATTTTATACTTTGGCTTAGGGCCATTGTATCGTTTTGTCGGTTTCGTAACATTCTTGGCAAACCCGACTTTATCCGTCGGATCGCCGCCGGGGGTGGGAACTTTTGAGGTAACCTTGTCCACCACACGGTCATATACGATATTTTTAACGGCATTGCCCCCAATTTGGGTAAGGGATTTGCCATCCTCCATATCGTAAAGAGCCTGATTCGTAGTCTCTGCCAGACCGGTAGGATCAACATAAGAAACAGCATTAAGACCAGCATGAGCATACTCGGCATTCTCAAAATAACTGTTTCCAGCCGCAGTCAGAGCGGCTTCCATCACTTCATCGGAAGCACGACCATCACCAGTCCAGAACCAGCGATATAACGACCAGTGAACATTATTGTTTTGTCCCCTTGTGTTTGGAGTGGCCGAATATGAGCAAGTAATAATGGTTACTGGATCGATAAGGGAGTTATCTCCATCAGTTATCGTCTCTGAAATTGTACTTCCTATAGAATTTTTTTGTTCTTCCGTCAACCCGCTTCCCACGCCTTCATTCCCGACGGAGCCGTCAGTAAAATCATCGTAGAAACTCTCATAGCCGCTATAACTCGCGCTGCCGGAGGCATTGGTGAGGGTGATTTCGCCGTATTCCTGAAGGCCGGTTTCGTACAGGTCGGTGTTGTCGTAACCGTAGAAAAAGGCGTCGAGGTCATCAACGTACGATTGCGACGGCGACGAGTACGGCTCCGGAGTTTCAGGGTCCGTTGGCCACGCGCTGTTGGGCTGTTCGACGGGGTTGGAGTAGGAACCGAGACCGTAGGGGATCTCCCACATACCGGAGTATGGCGCGTTGTGGAGGTATACACCCTGTCGGCTCGCGATGTCGTGCCCGCTCCAGGTGAAACTGAAGCCATTGTCTGTCGTCGTCGACGCATACGGACTTGACGACGGGTACGAGTCCGAATATCCGCCCGAATCCGGCGACTGGCCGTCCCACGTTTTGTAGTAATCGGAAAAATAGCCCGACAAACTGTAGTTATCCCCCTCAACATTATTCGAGGCTGAATGCGCACTGGAATAGCTGTTCGTCACGCCGTCGAACGATTCCGACCAGTCGGCGGTAAAGTCATATTCGTCGTAAAAACTCGACGAACCGAAGCTCCCGGAGTGGTAAAAACTCGACCAGCCGTTTCCCTGTGTGTAGCTGCTTGACTCGTAATTGTACGTACCCGAGCCACCGCGATGGCCGTTGGCCGACATGGAGCCGCTCTGCTCATAATCGTACGCACTGACGTACACCCGTCCCGTTTCGTCGAGCGACCACTCGTAGTTTTCGTCCCGCTCGTGATGAAAAACCATCGTTTCGTTGGATCCCCGCTCGTTGTGACTGGTATCCGAATACGAGTTCCACCCGCTGGAATGCGTGCTGGAACTGCTTTGCCAGAAATCGTTTTCGCTGCTGAATCCGTACTCGCCGGTGATGTCATAATCCGTGTGCACGTGTCCCGACGCAGTGTACTCACCGTCCAGGAACGACCAGTCGATCTCCGTGACCTCCGCCCGCAGAAACGCTCCCTCTTCGCTGGCCTGCGCCTCCCACGAACTTCCGGAAACAGCATCCCCGCTCGTACCAGCTCCACTCCCGGACCCCGCATATGAAGATCCGGAAACCGCCGTCTGCCGCGTCCAGCCCGTCATGTTCGTCTGCCATTCTCCATCCGCGACGGAATATCGATACTCCGTCCGGTCACGCCACGCAAGGGTGTCATTGCTTGCGGATGTGCCGTAAACCGAAGCGGAACCGTTTTCCATGGAGAGCGAATAGCTCCCGGACGCGGATAGAGCGTAGTCGTAACCGTAGTCCTCCACCGCACGTCCGGAACCGTCGGAAAGTGTCCATTCATCCGACTGTTCGTTGTCGTAAGTCATCTGGTACCGGGAGTTTGCCCGATATGTGCCGCGGCCGGATTCGCTCTGCGTTCCGGAATAGGTATCCCAGGTAAACGATTGCGATGCAGAAAGAGTATAGCCGTAATTTTCGCGTTGATACCCATTTCCAGTACCGGTGATGTGCCAGTAATCGTCCGCCGTGGGGTCGGAGGACTGTTTCAGTGCCAGCGTTAATTTACTGTTCCAGCCGTCACGCCAATCGCCGGATTCCGTGTAGCTCCCAGACGCACTTCCATACGTGTAGTAGTCCGGAGTGTAATCGTAACTTGAAGCGGAGTAGTGTAGAAACCCAATCTTGACCGTTTGAAGAAAGAGATGAAATCACGGTGGAAACAATCGTTTCATTATTGATATATCCTAAATGATCGGTTCCATTCAGCGAAATGCCCCGATCGTTCTCGTCGGTATAATTACGGGTATATGCGCCGCTTTGGTTTTGATTCCAATGTTTGTTTTCTATACTGATCAATGAGGAAAGACCGGTATATGTCCAGACCATATTGCCGGTTATAACATCCTCGGAATATACTCCGGAAACTGCGGAATTCCACGAGTTCTGCGTACTGCCATTTGCGTTAACAACCCCATGATTTTACCCGTATCAATCCGATTGGAGTATGTTTCCAGATAATCACCTGATTCGATATAACTGGAATCGGACGTGCCTGATTCTGACATGGAATAAGTGCCGCTTTCGCTCCAGACATTACTCGTTTTGGTATAATCGATTTCGGTTGTTTCAGAAATCGTGGTTTATTCCTGGGTGCTGTAAATACCTTCGATGGGGATCGATGTTTCCTCTTCCAAAAAATATCTATATGGTACTTCCTGTGAGGTGGAAGTGTTTTCGATGGTTTCTAACTCAAATTTTGCGGTCACATCCGCATCAAATTCGATATTCCCAATGTTTATTTCGCCATAGTTGTACGGTGTGACGGACAACAGGCTTCGTACCTCCAGCGGTTCCCAGCCTTTGCTAAGAGAACGATATTGTAAATGTCCCTTCTTTTCAGACAGGCTTTTCTGCGTTTGTATCAACGCTTTCCACAATTTCAGCATCGCAATCTCCTTCGTTTACAGTTAATGTGCGAGAGTCTGGCGGCGGCGTCAGGTTCCATGGGACTCACCAGAGGCAAAATTTAATGTAAATGACGCGAATCGGGGATGTTCTATCCCGGCGTCTTCCCAACTGTAACGATAATTTCCGATGTGTCCTAACCGAATGGCCGTATCTGCCCAGATTTTGTACCCGCAAGTTCTGGCACGGTGTGCGAAAGCATAATCCTCGGCCAAATACCACGTCCCTTCTTCAAGTTTACGGATCAATGGCTGAAAGAATGGAATGACAGGTTTGCCAAAATGTTCATTACACAGCGGAAGCTCCAACTCTTCCATTATTTTCAGATACACATCCCGCCTGACGTGCAAAAAGCCTGTGCCGGCATAGAGTATTTCTATAATACTTCCATCTTTTCCAAATGTCATCTGTTTTGTACCTGAAATGACGTGCGATGCCAATGCGCGCCGGCGGCCTTTGTGCCAACTGTTGCTGCCAGGATCTTACAATTTCGCCGTCAGGAGGAACAATGGTGTTATTTGCGTTTTTGCTCCCTGTTAACAGTCTCTGTTCTTCTGTTGGGATTCCCACAAAATCAAGTATCTCGCGAACACCCGCCTCGGACTCCATCTTGACTGGCTCAAAAATCTTAAACTTTTCGGGATATTTTTCGGCCAATTTCGCTGCTCTTGCTGTGTATTCCTCCCAGTATTGTTCAAGAGCTTCATGACGGCTGGCGGCTTCGTATTTGGGATAAAACCGAAACCGTAAGGGATGACGATACCACCCTGGCAAACGACTTTTTGACCAGTTATCCACCGGTCTGGGTGACGATAGATACAAGCTCCTTTCAAATGCCGTCACCGTTTCTTCTTTTGGTCTTTGCAAACAAATAATTCAAATATCTTCTTCTGAAAGAATCGCTTCCTCGACGTAAGGCAAATAAAACGAGGCAACATCACCTATGAGGTTCTCAGTCCGCATTTTACGCCATCTTTGAAATCGTTCCGATATTCCAGGAATCAAATCCTCACGACCAACCAGTTTGCCAGGGACATATTCCCACGGCAAAAACGGCGGTTCTTCAAACGTAATCCTAGCCCCTGCCTGTGCGTTTAGAATGTCAGCCGGCAATTTCAGACCGCATTATCCCGTCCCTATACCCAACAGAATTCTAGCCATTGTATGATACTCCAAAATCAGGTTAAATTCGACTAAAATTTCACCTAAAGACAATTTTTTTGCATGAAAAATTTAAATAATTCCCGATCCACGAAATAGATTTTATCCTATGAACATCTATATGTCAAGTATTTCAAATTTATTTTGTGAAAAATTTTCAATATTTCTGATATTAGTTTAATCAATGTTTTAACCACTCCATCCTTTGCACGGATTTTAGTAAATATCGCAAGTGGTATTTAAATTGGGAAAAAATTCGAAAAAACATGGGGTAGATGTCCGAAATAGAAGACAAAACAAAAATGGTACCCCGATTGAGATTTTCTGAATCGTTACTGTAAAATTGCTCTTCTCCAACCGTCAGAAATAGCGTTTTTTTGTGTCCGGATCTGAAAAAGTGGCACTATGGCACTATGAATTCTCCTTCCTCCCAATATTGCAATAAATTTACCTCTGCGACCCCGCATTTTTCATAGTGACGCCTCAACCAACCAATTTTCAAACGAAGGTGCCGTGTTCGGCAAGCAGATTGGGAAAAAATCAAGGGGCAAGAACCTACCCAACCTTCCTACTGCCCCTCCCATTTTACCAGACTCCCCCCGGCCTCCGCGTCTCGTTTGGCGGTGAGCCTCCTGACCTTTTCACGGTCGGAGTGATCATATCCGGCGGTAACGTCAGTGCTTGCATGTCCGAGCATTACGCCTGCGGCTTCCCGTCCGAGCTGGATGCTCAACTCGGTCGCGGCGGAATGTCTCAACTGATACGGCGTCCAGTACTGGATCTTCACGCCTTGCTTTTCCGCGCGTTCCAGTCCTCTTTTGACGGCTCGCCGGTAGCTGTCCTTTGAGTAGGTTTTTTTGGGTTGCCGAACGCTCCGTCCATCGAGTTTCCGTTTTCCGTATCGTTCCATGACGGCGTGGATCGGCTGAAAGACCGGCTCGTCATTCCTAACTTTCCGGATTCGTTCCGCAAGAATTTTCTGTTCAACTTTCCCCAGCCCCACGAATCGTTTCTTCCCGAACCGGTCGGACTTTGCCTTTTGCGGCGTATAGATCCAGACCTCGCCATCTTTCTCGATGTCGCATGGCCGGAGCCGAAAAAGTTCGGACGGACGCATACCGGACAGCCTTTGGATCACGACCATTTCACGGATGGTTTTTGAGAAGAACGGCAGAGCTTTCAAAATATCTTCATCCCTGGCGTTCATTCTTGGGGGATTGACTTTCGCCTCCCCGCGTTTCAAAGGGCGCACAGCCCGCAAAGCCGCCGGGATCCCCTCCGGGATCTTTTCATTTTCGACGCCGAGTTCAAAGCACCAGATGACGAAGCGCATCAGCTCGTTGACATACGACCCGGCCAGCTGTTCCTCGACCAGGGACTTCCTGACGGCCTGAAACTTCACCCGGCCGAACTCATCCGCCTCGGCTTTTCCATAGCATTTCCGAAGGGCCTGCATAGCCCTTTTGATTTTCTGATATTTAGGATGAGTCTCATACTTCCGAAGACAATCCAAAATGAGTTCCTGGACTTGGACGTGTTTCCTTTTCCCATTCTGGGCAGCCGGACCGGCAGTCTCCGCCTCGTCCAGAGTCCTCAGGAACTGGATATAGTTTTTTCTTGCCTCCTTTTCATCTCTTCCGAGATAAAATTTTTTTCCGGAAAAATTCACGAAGAAATTGCCATTTTTTCCAAATTTAACGATTGGGACATCCCAGGGTTTACGTTTTGGCATCAGCAGCCTCCTGCAAAACAGAGTCTAAAACGGAGTAAAACGACCCCAAAAACACACGAACAGAAGGCCATAAAAAAAGGCGTTTCACCTCGTAAAAAACGAAATGAAACGCCAAAGTGGGCACGCCAAGATTCGAACTTGGGACCTCCGCCTTATCAGGGCGGCGCTCTAACCAACTGAGCTACATGCCCAACACACGTTTGTGTTAAGTATGGTGTATAGTATAGCATATTTTCTGTTTCTGTAAAGGGGGGGATAGGGGGATTTTGTAATAAAATCTTCTCTTTTTTGATTTTTTACCCTATTCCTTTTCATTTCTCAGTCGAATAGCTTCGGTATATTGGGGGAAATCCTTCAACACATCGTCCAAAATTTCGTCGGCTTTCCGGAGAAATTCTTCCCGTTTTTCGCCCTCTTCAAGTTGCGCCAACAAACGATAGAATCTGACACCGAGAAGGGGCTCATCTTGAGAGACCTGGATTTCTTCCATATACGCCATCCCCTTTTTGAGAAGTTTTCGCGTTTCATCAAGGTTTCCAGTCCTGAAATATCCTTCCGCCGCGGAAAAGGAATAACGGATCCAGTCCCGTTTCTGCCTCTCCGTCTCCAACTTTCCCGTAAAACTTTCATACTCCTTCAGATTTTGTTTTGCCACAGCAAGTGCCTCGGCATTTTTCGACTCTGCCAACAACAGATGCGCATAAGTGTCCGCGTGAGAAAATAAAAGATGGTTCACTACCTCATCTTTGAAGCCAGACTCGCGGATCAGCTTCAAATTACGCTCGGAAAATTCCAGATATTTTCCGGCTTCCGTAAGATCTTTTTTCCTGATGCAGTAGTCAGCGAACCATTGATAGCATAAGATGGTCCTAATATTTACCGCTGGATCTGAACGTAAACTCTGGATCTCATGTGCGATTTCAAGAGCTTCCCGCATATATTTTTCTGCCTGTTCCGAATCACCCAATATATCTTCCCATGGGGCCAGATCCGCCAGTATAGTCATCAAGCATCTCTCAAAGAAATACTCATCAGGAAAACGATCAACAATTTCGCGGACAGTCTTAATCTGTTTTTTTAGAGTAGAATATTGCTCCTTTGGTTCCTGATACATTGTCTGGCACGTGCATAGCCCTACATACATATAATACCATTTCTGATCCCGAGCGGATTCGCTGACCTTATCCAGCATTTCAAGCCCTCTTTCTACATGGTTCCGAAAAGCCTCTTTTTGATTCGGGCCAGAAAGTTGACCCAATGCCTGAAATTCCAACTTGGCCAATCTCCAATACGCCTGGTCCGCTGAGGAGCGCTGGGCTTCGGATTCCAGAGGAACCGTTACCGGATCCGCCATTGGTAAAGTTTCCCATTCGATAGCCGTTTCGTCTGACGAAGCGGGAAGTTCTGTCGGAAGTTCTTCGGAAATAACCACTGGAAATGTTTCGGGAAGTTCTGTCGGAAGTTCTTCGGAAATAACCACTGGAAATGTTTCGGGAAGTTCTGTCGGAAGTTCTTCGGCAATAACCACTGGAAATGTTTCGGGCAATTCTGCTGGAAGCTCCGACGGCAATTCATCTGGCAACTCTGAGGTAAGTTCCTGTGGTAACTCATCCGCCGTTATTGCAGAAGCAGATTCCAGAACCGTTTCGGTTTGGGACGGACTTACGGTCGGGGTTTCGTCAGCGGCTGGCTTCGCACACGAAATACAGAGCGCGCAAAATGCTGCCGTGAATACAAAAACGGTCACGAAATGAAAATGTTTCATTGAAAGACTCCAAAATTTGGGATCGTTGATAAAAAATAACATTCCAGTTTATCAATTCTCTAAAATTTTGTCAAGACAAGCCTCCCCTGCGCGAAAGACTCCCCTGCCCGTGCCGTTTTCCCGGGAGTAGTCGATAGTCCACGGGAGAATGTAGGCATTGCATGCTTTGGCTTTTTGGCGAGACACGAGAAGGATGCCGTTCACATCTTTTTTCTTGTCCGAAGAGTTGAACGGGAAGGCGTAAAAGACAATGAGCCGATTTCCGTCCGTGTCCGTGAAAAACGATGCGTGCCCATTCCCCTGAAGATCCACTCCCGGAAGATGTTTTCCGTCCGAATCTCCCGCGCCGAAGACGGGGGGGCCGTCGTATTTTTTCCAACTCGTCTGTCTGAGCGGGTCCCCGCCTGTCCATGTGAGCTGACCGAGACCATAGTTCGGCCAGTACCGCGGCCGGAATAGATCACGTAAACGTCTCCCCGGTCGCCGTAAACAGCCGTCGCACCTTCCACGACCTTCGGCAAAAAAACGCCCGGTCTACTTTTCGAGGGACCTGAACCGATCGTCTCCCAATGCTGCGTAGGAATGGTTATGACCGAGAAATCGGAATCCAGCTGCCATGGAGTCTTCATGCGTGCGATGCGGATCTCCTGATGAAACGCACTGCTCCCGCGCTCTTTTTCCGTCACGAACATTCCGTAAATTCCCTTCCATTCCCCGTCACGGATCCTCAGTGCGGACTGTCCCCGGAACCAGGTTTCCCTCTCTGTCCAGAAGCGGCTGCAAGGTCGAGTATTCTCGCGTAACGGGGCGCCCGTAAGGTTCGGCAGGCAAGTCCGTAAGCGATTTGAGCACGACACCGCGAACGTAACGGAGTCACCCGTCACCGAATCACGCAGAGCAAGGAACAGATACCAGCCCGTATGACCGGAAAAATCATCGTCCGTGGAATGATGGCTCTCCGGACTCCATGTTCCGTTCACGCCTCCATAGCCAAGTTCCCTCACCGTTCGGTCTGCCGCGCTGTCGTACGCTAGCGTTTTCTGGCTCTTCGATGACATAAAATCATCGAGCCGGTCCGTCTCCTCCACGAGTATCCGCGATGTTCCCGTCCGCGTGAGGTAGAATTTTTCGTCGTACCACAGGATCCATGGGGCCGCACAGACGCGGCGCACCAGCTCGCCCGAAATGGCCTCCGAAACGTTCCCTGAAAACGCCCTCGAAACCTCCTCGGCGCACACACCGCTAAAAGAAAAAATCACAGTCAAGATCACCGCAGATACGGTCGTTTTTTATGTCAGCCCTTTCCGTCAAGACTCCGCTTTTTGTTTTCAGAATACACCGCGTTCTTAAAAAATCAAGGAGAAACACCGCAAACGATGCTCCTCCCTGCAATTACGCTTTTTTAGCCAATCACAAAATTAACCGTGGATGCGTTTCCAAGCTTCCATCGACATTTTCGCGGCTTCGAGACGATCGACGCCCGCTTCGTATTCCAGGGTGTACGCTTCGACACCGCCGATGGTTTCCAGAAGCTCAAACGTGAGCTGCCAATCCACACGGCCTTTGGGATCGCCGAGGACCAGTCCGTCGCTTTCCTTCACATGGACGGTCTTGGAACGGCCGGGGTACTTCTTGATGAGTTTGGCGTAATCCGCGCCTTTGTTCACACAGTGCCCCATGTCGATCTGCATCATGACTTCCTTGTCGGAATTGTCGGCGAAAACTTCCCAGCTGCTGCGGCCGTCTTCGGTCACGACGTTGAAGTCGTGCTGGTGCGCGTGGTATCCGACGTACAGACCCGCTTCACGAGCGATCGCGCTGGCGGCAGAGAATTTCTTCGCGGCTTCGGTCCAGCCGGCTTCGCCGTCATTGTGCATACCGGGGCAGATGATGTATTTCGCGCCGAGGGTGAGGTGATCTTCGATCGTTCTCTTCAGATTATCAAGATTTTCGATCGCGCCGCGTCCCGTGTGCGTTCCAAGGCAGAAGAGACCGTATTTGTCCTGAAGTTTGCGCAGTTCCGCAACGGGAAGCGGATAACCGGCGTAATCGATCCCTTTGTAGCCCATTTCGGCGACTTTGGCCATCGTGCCTTCCGGGTCCTTGCGGAAGTAACCGCCAACGGTGTACATCTGGAGGCAGAGCGGTTTGCTCTTGTCGCAGTCGTAGGCTTTGACCTGGATTCCGGAAGCGAGCAGGGCGGCGGCGCCAAGACCCATCTGCATGAAATTACGGCGAGAAAGTGTCATTTTGCACTCCTTTTAAGGTTGGAAAAAAGTGGGGGAGAGAAAACGGACTCACTCCGCCCGTCATTCTCTATTTTACTTCGTTTCATGTATTTTAAATCTATTTTCGCAAATATTCAAGCCCCCCCAACAGAAAAAATGGAAAGTTTTGGAAAAATTTTTCGATTTTTTAAAAGACGCTTCCAGAATGTGTGTACCGATCCAGGTTCCGATCTTACCACGAAGTGCGCAGAAGAACACAGACTCACACTGAAAAGAAAGAGGAGAGCAGAGGATTTCTCCTGACACGAATTTCACGGAAAACACGAAAGACGTGAAATGGATCATTAAAATCAAAAACCATTTTGTGTCTTTCGCTTTTTTTGTGCTTTTCGTATTCCATCTTCAGTGTGTCTTATGATGTCTTTTTTATCAAGGGGCCAGCTTCTCGAACGGGAAGCCGTTTTCTTTCGCGTACTTCGCGGCTTTGGAGTCGGCGCGGGCTCGGATCGTGAGGTCGTCGCAGTCGTAGAATACTTTCGCTCCGATCTCCGTTTCGCAGTTGGGGATCGTCGCGGTTTGAAGCCGGGTGCAGCGGTCGAACGTTTCCGTTTCAATGGTCTTCATGGTGTCGGGAAACGTGACGGACTTGAGGTTTTCGCAGCCGTAGAACGCGTTTTTGCGAACGATTTCCGCGCATTTGGGGAGCGTCACGGAGAGGAGTTTTTCGCAGTTGAAAAAGAGGCCTTTCTCAATGCTCTTCACGCCGTTGGGAAGCTGAACATGCTGGAGACTGGCACAATTCGCGAACGTGAAGGGGCCGATCTTCATCACGCTGGCGGTGAATTTCACGAATTCAAGGCAGGCACAGCCGCTAAACGCATGGGGACCGATCTCCGACACGCTGGCCGGGAGGAGTACGGACTTGAGGTTTCCGGAACCCGCGAAAGCATGCGCTCCGATCCGCGTGACGTTTTCCGAGACAGTGTACTCCGTCTGCGGTTTACCGTTTGGGAATTGAACGAGCATTTTGCCGTCAGCAGTAAAGAGGATGCCGTCGCGATCCATGAAATTTGTGTTTTTTGCAGAAACGCGGATCTCCGTCAGTTTCCAGCAAAACGCGAACGCCCCGTCACCGACAGTCAGGACATTTTCGGGCAGCGTCACAGTTCTTAGGTTCCCGCAGCCCTGAAACGCGGAATCGCCGATCTCCGTCACGCTCTCCGGAAACGTCACGGACGTGAGGCTCTCGCACCCAAGAAACGCGGAATCGCCGATCTTCGTCACGCCGTCGGGGATCGTGAGGTCCTCAGCGCCGCCGAGGTATCCAGTGACCGTGACGCGATCGCCGTGGATCTCGTACTCGAAACCGAGTTTCTTCAACTCGGCTTCCAGTGTTGCGCGGGAGTTTTCGTCGAGCAGTACGATCTTCCGGAATTTGAGTTCATATTCGTTTGCGTACTCCTCCGCGAATGAATCGGGACTGCCGAAAAGCGTGAGGTTTTCGCACCAGCAGAACGCATCCAGTCCGATCTCCGTCACACTGTCGGGAATGTGCAGAGACGTAAGATGATAGCAGGCTGCAAAGGCAGAATCTCCGATGCTCACCAAACTGTCCGGGAGCGAGATAGACCTGAGGCTGGCGCAGCCGTGAAATGCACCATTTGCGATCTTCGTTACGCCGTCAGGAACGGAGTAGCTGGTAAGATCCTTACCGTTCGGAAACTGAATGAGCGTCGTACCGTCAGCTGTAAAAAGGACGCCGTCGAGGCTCTTAAAGCGCGTGTTTTTCGGGGAAACGCGGATCTCCCTCAATGCTTGGCACAAGGGGAACGGACCGCCGCTTATGGCCATTACGTTTTGGGGAAGTATCACGGTCGTGAGGTTTGTGCAGCCTTCAAACACACCATCTTCAATTTTCGTCAGGCTGTCGGAGAACGTCACGGATCTGAGATTTCTACAGTCAAAAAATGCACCGCGGCCAATGTCCGTCAGGCCAGCGGGAAACGTTATGGACCGGAGGTTTTTGCAGGATCCGAACGCAAGATCTCCAATCTTCGTTACTCCGTCGGGAACGATATATTCGACGAGTTTCCTGCCGCCCGGAACATGAATGAGTATTTTGCCGTCGGCGGTGAAAAGGATACCGTCGATGCTTTTGAAGTGCGTGTTTCCCGGAGAAACACAGATTTCCATGAGTCGTTCGCAATTCCAAAACAGTCTCTCTCCCAGGTGCGTTACGTTTTCGGGGAGCGTCAGTGATGTGAAGGGGCAATTCGTGAACGCGAGATCGCCGATCTGCGTTAGGCTGTCGGGAAGTTCCAGGGAATTGAGTTCTGCGCAATCGCCGAAAGCATGGTCTCCAATGCTCCTTATTCCATTGGGGAGCCGTACGGAGCGGAGATCGGAACAGTTGCAGAACGCGAAATCTCCGATCTCTGTCACGCCGTCCGGAACGATATATTCGGTAAGTTTCCTCCCGCCTGGAACATGAATGAGCGTTTTGCCGTCGGCAGTGAAAAGGCTGCCGTCGATGCTTTTAAAGTGCGTGTTTCCCGGAGAAACACAGAACTCTTTCAGGTCGCTGCACGCGATGAATGCTTGGGATCCTATCTCCATCACACTATCGGGGAGCGTCACCGATTTGAGAGAATCTTTTTCGCCGAATGGATCTTCGCAGAAGAAAAACGCCCCATCACAGATCCTCGTCACGCCGTCTGGGATCTTAAGCGTTTCCGCTCCGCCTGTGTATTCCGTGACCGTGACGGAATCGCCGGTGATCTCATATTCGAACCCCAGGTTTTCCAGCGTGTGTTCCAATTCCTCGCTGAAAATTTCCCGACTTGCCGTCTCCGTTTGGATTGCGTCTTCTGCCAGAGTGCAGAGCGGGAGTGAAAACAGAAGAATGAAAAGGATAATCCAAAGGGTTTTCATGTTTTTCCTTTCATTTTTTGTCTCAAAAATTAAAACGGCGAAATAAGAACCTTTTAAAAACAAAAGGCGGCCCTTTCTGCGAGTATCCGGAGCCGCCCGTTTTCTGAAAAATTTCGTTCTACTTCTTTCTGCGCACGAAGTAAATTCCCGCGCAGCCCAAGAGCAGCAAGAGAAGCGAGGCTGGTTCCGGAACCGCGTTATAGTCCGTTGAAAGCGTCAGGATCCTGCCGTCGGGACTCAGGAAAAGATTCCACTCATACTGGAGACTCGGATCGAGCAGCGATTCCCAATCGGAGGGTGCGCCGATCGTCTCATGAGTGATCTGCGTGCCGGATGTAACGATCTCGTACACGCCCCAATCCAGAAGATCCTCTTCCGGGATCGTGAGGAACGCGTCCGCCCCGAAAAGCACATCGCCAGTGACTTGGAAATTCGTCTCACCCGGGATCACCTGAAATTCGCCATTCACATCCATCGAAGCGAGAGAGGTCGTTCCGATGGCGCTCAGGACGGTCCCAGCTTCCATCGTCAGTGCCGTGTTGGGACTGCCGCCGGAGATCTGAAGGGTCCCTTCCTGAATGTGCGTTGGGCCGGAGTACGTATTCTGGCCGGAAAGGATGAGCGTGCCGGTCCCGGTCTTTGTCAGCCCGCCGTCACCGGAAAGCATGCCGGACCAGGTGATCGAACTGTCGCCGATGGTCTCGAATTCGACCGGATCGTCCGCACTGGTCAGAGTCGCTTTCAGGTTGCTCGACCAGCTGCCGTTTTCCTGGAAATTGGCGGAATCTTCAATGACTTTGCCGGACGTGATCTTCCCGCTTCCAAGGTTGGCCTGGTAGCGTCCTTCCTCCATGCGGGTCGACATGATCCCGCCGGAACCGACGTTGAGCGTACCGCCGTTGAGATTCAGCGTACCGAGCTGTTCATTATCGCGGGCATTGAGATTGATCCGTCCCGCATTGATGACGCCGGTGCCGGAGAGCGTCAGCGTACCCGGGGAATCGACCGCGAGCCAAAGTCCGGTCTGTCCGTCCGCCCCATAGTTCAGAACATTCAGCTCACCGCCGGAAATGTCGTAGAACGCCGTCAGGTCACGGTAATGCCCGATCGCCAGATCACCGCCGATATTGACCGTACCGCCGGTCTGAACCACGCGCGCCGTGTAAGCATTCCGAACCTCGCCAACACGGAAATTCCCGGCAACATTCACGACGGCATCATCCTGAATGTTGATCGTCGTACCGCCGATGATGCGGATGCGGTTGGTATCCAGCTGTGCGTTTCCTTTGACCGTGATCGTCTGCCCGCTCGTATTGAGATCGCCGCCGATATTCAGGAACGCAGAGTCCTGAAGCGTGAGCGATTTTCCGACAAACGAGAGCGACGCCAGTGCAGAACCATCGTGTTTGAAGTTCCCTTTATCGCCGGTCAGCGTGACTTCACCCTCGGTGTTTCCATGGCCGATGGTGACGGAACCGGTACCGGCAATGCCGCCCGTAGTGAGGATGATGGAACCATAGCCGATCGTATTGTCCGCACGGTACGTCCCGATGTAGAGACCGGTCCCATCCATGAGCTGGATACCGGAAGTCTTGAACGCGGAATTACTGCCGAGCATGTAGAGCTTTCCTTCCATGACGACAGTCTTGCCCGTGTATTCGGAGACACCGGATACGGAAGATTTGATTTGCGTAAGGTGTAAATTCCCCGCTCCGGCCTTGATGAAGTTCGTCGTCACGCCGCCATTATCCACAAGCCCCACGCCGGAGAACTGCACGTCTTTAATGCTCTCGAGCGCCGCGCCGAAAATATCGTATTCGCCCGCCGTGTTTTGGTAGCCGGACGTAATGTTTCCGCCGCCCTGGATCCAGTGATTCTGCGTCTGAAGCTCGATCATCCCGGTCGTGACGGTGAGCGTCTTGCCGGAATTGATCAGAAAGTCTCTCTGCGTCGTGAGGGAGTTGAGCGTGTAGTCGCTGGAGAGCCTCGTCTGATTCACCGTGTTGCGGTAATCCGCGTTGGGTGCCAGCGTTTCGGTCGTCGCGGCCGCCGCGATGGTGCCGTCCGCCTGAACGCTCGCGAAATCGTTCCCAATGAACCCGCCGGGGATGACTCCGGGAGTACGGCCCGTTGCCTTTTCCGTCGTGAAGTAGTGGATGGAGCGAGTGCCGAGTTTATCGAAATTGCCGAGGTCCACGACCTGCGAATCACCGACCAGCAAGGCCACTCCATTCTGCTCGACCGCTGTGAAGGAAAGGCGCCCGTTAGTGAAGGAGAGATTTCCCGCCCCGCCGACCATGAGACGATCTGCCTTGACCGTCGCGCCGCCGAGATCCATCGTCGTGTCTGCCGAGGTGAAGAGACGAACGAGTTTTCCGTCTGTCCATGCCTGATTTACCGCGCCGGTCAAGTCATTATTCCAGACGTTTCCCGCCCAGTTCACCGTACCGGAAAGCCCAAGCCGGGAAAGCGAGTCGGCCGTATTCACGATCTGGAGTGCCGCGAATGAACCGCGTGCTCTGCCGCCGGTGATGCTCACGTTGGTCTGTCCGTCAACTGCCAGCGTACCCCCCGCAAGATCACGGATGACCAAATAGTTCGTCCCTTCTGCAAACGTGATCTCTGTCCCGGTCGCGGAACGGACGGAAGCACCGTCGCCCCAATGGGAAGTTCCCTGAACTGTTGTGCCGTCCGCACCGTACCAGTTCGTTCCGTTGATCGTGACGTAACGGAATTTCTCGCTATCCGTCGAGGCATAATAATAGAGGTCCGAGGAGAAAAAGACGTTCGCACCGGACGTAATGTTGAAGTGCGCCTGACTTCCGCCGTCATCGATGTATCCGTGGACCAGCTGCGCGTTCGGCGTCGCAGAAGTCGGCGCGGTCCCGTCTGCATAGTAGGTATTCGCGCTCGCCCATGAGCCGGGCATGGCATACGCATACCCGAAAGTACCGTTGAGCGTCGTAAATGTACCGGACGCACCGGACATATTGTTCCAAAACGCACCGTCCACACCGACGACACCATAATCGGTTCCCGCAACTGTCGCGGACCCGCCGCGATCCACACCGAAACTAATGGAAACGGCTTCCTGCGCGGAAAGGGTCAGCGGAAACGCCAACCCGGCAGTCAGAAGTCCGGAAGCAGCAAACTTTTTCAATTTTTTATTCATCTTATCCTCTGTTTACGTACCGATTCTAGTATTTTATCCTGTTTTCCGCCCCCTTACTTCTTCCGGCGGGCAAAATAAAGCCCCGCGCTTCCAAGAAGCAGGAGGATGATCGAGGCGGGTTCCGGAACGGAAGAAAAATCTCCCGTCATCGCGACGAGGCTGCCGTCCACATACAGGAACTGGAACTGATTCTGGTCGATCGACAGCGCGTCAGCCAGATACGGGATCGAAACATCATCGAAAGTCACCCAGCCCCAGCCGCCGTCCAGCGCGTCGATGAAGTCCAGCGTGTACCAGGCATCCGGATCCGCTTCGTAAAGCGCGGCAAGATCATCTTCCGAGAAAGAAACCGTCAGCCGGGCCGCGTCATTTTTCGAACGGCGTTCGGAGAGGACGTACTCATCATTTTCGACCAGACGCAGCCCCGCACCAAGGAAACCGGTGGAGGAGAGTCCATTCTGGATCAATTCTGCAGATGTGAGGCCGACGATACTTTCCGTACCGCCCATCCCGCCGTAGGAATCGAAGGAGATCGTTCCTTCACCGGTGAGCTGGAACTGAAGACTGCGGACGATACCGACCGCATCCTGTCCATTGTCCGCACCGAAACCAGACTCTTCATACCCGCCCGGAGAGAGAAGATAGTCGCCCGTGAGAGTCGAATTGCTCTGCGTATTGCCGAAACGAACGAAAGGACCGCTTGGACGTCCCTGACTGACGACCGTCCAATGATTGCTTTCGACTGCCTCATTTTCGAACGTGAAGAAACCGCCATGCTCCTTGAAGACTTCCGGAGAATTCGGAGAGCCGAGCATTCCGTCACCGCCCTGAATGAAGACCGCGTCAGCCGGGTTTGCCGTCGGGCCCTGGTAAAGCTGCCAGCCGGATTTATCGGCCGTAACGCCGGCAGTACCGGTCGGGATCGTGTTGATGACCGCCCCTTCCGCGTTCTGGCGATACGCCGTCGCGGCAAGTCCGTTTTCCGTCCACTCCAGAGAGCCGACGTCCTGGAAATCCGAGGTCGCGTAGTAGATGTTCACATTGTCAAGCGTCGCGGTGATCCCCTCATGTTCACGGTTGTGGATCGAGACGAACTGTCCGTCCGCTGCACCGATACGATGATCGGAATTTGCCGTAAGGGTCACACGGTTGGCCGGGTTTCCTTTTTCGTAGACGTCAAACGTCAGGTCCGAACCATTGTCCGTGATCGTGACGGCGTACGCAATGTTCGCGTATTTCGTAAGTTTAGAGTCGCCGGACGTCACAAGATCCGCCGCAGAACCATTACTGCGGGTAACGATCTTAAGCACCCCAGTGTCCGTAACAATAAATTCGAGACCGGAATTCGATTCACCGTAACTTGCACCAGCCAGACCGTCGGCGCGGGTAAGGACCTGAAGCATATCGGCGGTCCCGCTCATACTCCAGTCCATCGTGATGGTCAGCGGAGCGTCTTCGCCATATGCCTCCGGAGCGAAATTCTGGAACGTGTTCAGGTAGGAACGCTGCACGATCTTGACCGTGCTGTCGGAAACAGAGATAGAACCGCCTCTCGGATGAAGCGTCGTCCATTTCGTCGGATCAAGTCCGTTGTCGAAATCGTCAGACAGATAGGGAGTCGTTGAATCAAACGCCGTCGCGATCCGGATATTATCAAGGTACAGACCGGTTTCCGTCTCGCGATTGTGGATCGCAATGTGATTGTGCGGCGATGCTGTCATTCCGGTGAATCGGTAGGAGTAATTCCAAACCTGCGACCCGTCCAGAGTCGAGACTTCAAAGTACGCATTCCCGGTCGGCCCTCCCGTATCAACGAGACGGAAATTGTAGAGTTCGTTTAGCTGCGGAAGCGGATAATCCGGAGTCGCGTCTGTCCGGAAGTTCTTGAAATAGTCCGTCGTCGTAAAATTCAGACTCCGCTTTGCCAGAGAGATAGTGTTATTTTCCTGCTTGAAAGCGAGTTCCACACCGGTCTTCGTTTCACCGTAACTGGCTGTCGGACTTCCGTCACTGCGGGTAAGAAGCTGCAAAAATTCTCTCGTATCGGTAAGTTTGAACTGTCCGGAAATATCCAGACCGCCGACCAACGTTTTGTCGGAGAAAAGATCAAATTCCGGAACCGTATTCAAGTTTGCACGATACTTGATCTGTGCCATGCCGTCCACGATCTCGACAGCTCCGGCTCCGTAACCATTCCCATTATAGTCATCCACAGACCATTTGGAGGTGTCCAGCACGCTTCCGGAGAAATCATCCTCAAGCAGAACGGCTCCATACAGTGGCGCACAGACACACAGACCGGCCGCAGTACAGCTCACGCCGGAAAGGAAACGACGGATCGAACTGCAAAATAAATTCGTGGACTTTTTCACGGGAAAAACTCCTTTTAAGGGGTTAAATGAGGTTGAAATTCGGTGAAATGTTCCTTCTGCGAATAGTAAAACACTTCACAGAGGACAAAGCAGTAACTAAAGTATATGCCGACAGGCTGTTTTGTCAAGAAATTTTTTTGCAAAATTGAAGAAAAAATAAAAAAAGAAATAAAAAATTCTCGCAGATGTCCAATTTTAACGAAAATTCCACCCTCACTACCATTCTGAATGCCAATGCCAGACGACGGCCTCCCAAACAGAAACAGTGTGCTCAGAGAGGATCCTCTGCCCCTCTCGAAATCACACTGTCTCATAAAACGATACCGTAAAGTATCCTCTGTTCGGAAAATTACTTCTTCTTTTTACGGACGAAATACAGCCCGGCAGAACCAAGAAGCAGCAGGACGATCGAGGCCGGTTCCGGAATGGGATCCGCCGTCGCCATGAGTTCACCATTAACATAGAGGAAATGGTACTGATTCTGGTCGATCGACAGCGTATCGGCAAGATACGGGATCGAAACCTCATCAATGGCCACCCAGCCCCAGCCGCCATTGAACGCATCAATGAAGTCGAGCGTGTACCAGGCGTCCGGATCCGCTTCGTAAAGCGCGGCAAGCTCTTCTTCCGTGAAAGTCTGCGTCGACCAGTTGCTGGAATTGGCATCCTTCCGTTTGGAGAGCACATACTCATCCGTATCGACCAGACGCAATCCCGCTCCCATGAAACCGGAGCCGGAAACGCCCTGCTCGATCAGACTTTCTGAAGTAAAATCAATGATGCTTTCCGTACCGCCGATACCGCCCAAGGATTTATAGGAAATGGAACCGTCGCCGGTGAGCTGGAACGCGAGACTGCGGACAACACCGACAGTCCCCTGTCCATTATCTCCGCACTCTCCGCCCGGAGCGAGGAGATATTCTCCCGCGATCGGTTCATCATTCTTGGAGTATCCATAATGGCGGAACACATTCCCCGCGTCTCCCGTACGTCCGGCATTCACCACCGTCCAGTGTGCACCTTCGAGCGAACCGTTCTCAAAAGAGAACATGCCGTTGGAGGCGGAAAAGACTTCCGAAGCGTTCGGAGTCCCGAGCATTCCGTCTCCGCCCATGAGGAAGACCGCATCAGCCGGGTTTGCCGTCGGGCCTTGGTAAAGCTGCCAGCCGGATTTGTCGACAGTAACGCCGGCCGTGCCGGTCGGGATCGTGTTGATGACTGCCCCTTCCGCGTTCTGGCGGTACGCCGTTGCAGCAAGTCCGTTTTCCGTCCACTCCAGAGAACCGACGTTCTGGAAATCAGAAGTCGCATAGTAGATATTCACATTATCGAGACTGCCGATAAAGCCGGAACTCTCACGGTTATGGATCGAGACGAACTGTCCGTCCGCGGCGTTCAGGCGATAGTCCGACTCTGCCGAGACCGTCACGCGGTTGGCCGGATCACTCTTTTCGTAGACATCAAACGTCAGTTCCTTGCCATTGTCCGTAATGGTGACGGCATACGTGAGACCTGCGTATTTGGCGAGCTTCGCTTCCGAAGTCACGAGATTCGTCGCCGACCCGGCATTGTCCGTACGAATCTGAAGTACTCCTTCGTTTGAAACGTAAAACTCGATGCCGGCATTCGATTCCGCGTAATTTCCAGCAGCCAAACCGTCGGAACGGGTCAGGATCTGAAGCATATCGCCGGTATTGTTCATACTCCAGTCCAGAGTAATGGTCAGCGGGGCATCTTCACCGAATGCGCCCGGATTGAAATTCTGGAACGTATTCAGATAGGAACGCTGTTTGATCTTGACCGTGCTGTCGGCAACGGTGACGGAACCGCCTTTCGGATGATGCGTCGTCCATTTCGTCGGATCAAGCGTCGGACGGTCAAAATCATCTGCCAGATACGGCGATGTTTCGATCCGGATATTGTCGAGATACAGACCGCTGGAACCAGTTTCGCGATTGTGGAACGTAACGAGATTTTTCGAGGTCTCCGGCATTCCAGTGTAACCGTAGGAATAATTCCACGTCTGCGAACCATCGAGACTCGTGATCTCAAAGTACGCATTTCCGGTCGCTCCTCCCGAATCGACGAGGCGGAAATTGTACCATTCGTTCAATGCCGGCTTATCATTCGCAAGATTGGTGAAATGATCTGTGTGCGTAAAAGAGACGTTCCTTTTGGAAATTCCCCGCGTGTTATCCGACCGATTATAAAGCAGTTCCACGCCAGTCTTTGTTTCATTGTAACTGGCAGACGGGTCTCCGTCCGAACGGGTGAGAAGCTGGAAAAAGTCGTCCGCCTTGGTAAATTTGAACTGTCCGGAAATATCGAGACCGCCGACCAAGGCGTTGTCGGAAAAGAGGTTGAATTCCTGCACTGTGTTCAGATGTGCGCGATTCGTGATCTTCACGGCACCGTCTTCAATGACGATCCCGGAGCCGGAGCGGTTCGGAACCACTGCCGACCATTTGGAAGTATCCAGCGCACTTCCGGAAAAATCGTCCTCAAGCAAAACAGCTCCGTACAAAGGCGCTGAAACGATCATACCTGCAGCCGTACCAAGGAAAGCTGCGGCAAAACGATTGGCTGATTTACGCATAATATTCTTTTCAATAAAGGGGGCAAATACTGAAAAATCCAATATACAAGTAATTATACTCCACCGTGTGCCTGTGTCAAGAAAAAACATTAAAAAAACTGAAAAAAATTAAAAATCTTCAAAACACAGCAAGAACGATCCATCTATTCGTCAAAATCCCGACGCCGAGAGTGGAAAAAAAACCGTTTTTTTTGAAAAGATGGACCGGGAAACCCTTGCATCTTTTGGGCAGGTATGCTATAATTTCAGGTGGACGGCCGCGAAGTATCGACCCATTTCCCGTGCCGTTTCGATTTGGAACTTTTTTTATCTTGGGTTTTGGAAATTTACCTCAGGGAGTTTTGTTATGTTTTTTGATCCGCTTTATTTTATTTTGGTCGGTCCCTTTTTCCTTCTCGGACTTCTGGCTCAGGTTTGGGTAAAATCGGCATTTGTGTCCGGCGAACAGATCGATGTGCCGCTCTCCGGTGCGGAGGCCGCACGTGAGATCATGCGTCAGAACGGGCTGGATCTGCCGATCGAGTGCATCGACGGTCAGCTTTCGGACCATTATGACCCCACCGAAAAAGTCCTTCGTCTCAGTCAGGCCGTTTACCATGGACGCAATGCCGCCGCGGTCGGTGTGGCTGCTCATGAAGTGGGGCACGCGATCCAGGATGCAAAAGGCTACTCGCCGCTGGTCGTCCGCAACATGGCAGTCCCGCTCGCAAACCTCGGAAGCGGCGCGGGCATCTGGCTCTTCATCATCGGAATGATCGCGTCGCTGCCGATGCTGGTTAAAGCCGGGATCATCCTCTTTTCGTGCGTCGTTTTCTTCCAGGTCGTGAACCTTCCTGTGGAATTCAACGCCAGCACGCGCGCGAAATACCACCTCGCAAACATGGGAATGCTCACCGACGATGCGCAGAGAGCCGTCAGCAAAACGCTCACAGCTGCCGCAATGACGTACGTCGCTGCCACGCTCCAGTCCGTCATGACGCTGGTCTACCTCTTCATGCGCGGCGGTGATGAATAAAAAAACTTAAGGAAACATTCCCCTCCCAAAAACGGCGCCTCCGCACTGAAACACGGAAGCGCCGTTCTCATTTCTTCGCCTCTTTTCGCGACTCACCGATTCGGTTCGTTCCCCTCACGAACGACACTGCTAAACCAACCGACGTCCCAAGCTTTCGCGTTTCCGGAGAGTTTATTGTTCTTGAACGTCCCGGAAGCCTTAATCACCTTAACTCCGGCTCCTTTATTATTTTGGATCCAACACCCCGTTACCGCCAGGTCCGTGCCGCTGTCGCGGACCTCAATTCCAGACAACGCGTTTCCGCTGGCTTCGCAGTACGTAAACGTTCCGGAGGCGCCGTCGTGGACAAAAATTCCGTTCTGTTTCCCATCCGTAAATCGGCATTTCTCCACCGCCAGGTCCGTGCCGCTGTCGCGGACCTCAATTCCAGAATACGCGTTTCCGCTGGCTTCGCAGTACGTAAACGTTCCGGAGGCGCCTTGCCAGATATAAATTCCGCTCTGTTTCCCATCCGTAAATCGGCAGTTCTCCACCGTCGGGTTCGTACC
>JAFQOH010000064.1:0-6952 GCA_017403345.1 Thermoguttaceae bacterium | reverse complement strand
GGATCTTGGCCGGATCCTCATCTCGCTGGAAGCCCAAAAGGTCACGAAGCGTGTGTTTGCCGATCACGCCAAAATCATACTCCGTGTCGTCATGAAGCATTTTCTGCGCCTGCTCTTCAAGCGTCGTACCCATCACGCTCTCCCACATCGCCTGCGTCACTTCCGTCTCAAGCATCCAGAACCCCTGCGTCAGTGTCACGCTGTGCTGCTTTTCGTCATAAATCCGGCCCGGTTCGTCTTCTGGACTCCCCATCAGGAACTCACCCGCAGGACACCAGCGGAAGGCGTACTCGATGCCGTTGACGGTCTTCACCATGCGCTCACCGGCTTTGCGGACTGCGGGTTTCGATCCCTCATTCTCTTCTGCCGTTTCCTCGGCCTTAGCTTCCTCCGCCGCCATCTCTTCTGCCGCAGCAGAAGGTTCACCGGGTTTGTCGGCTGCCTTTTCCTGCATGCAGCCCGTCAAGACGCACGTAAACAGGAACATCAATAGAATTCGTTTCATGATCTTCTCCTGAATTTTCAAATGAAAGTTAAACTACGCTAAAATTTTATGGTACAGTAAAATACAACGATGTCAAGGGGGATATGTGCAGTATTTACCTTGAAATTTTAAAATACAGGAAGACACAGAGGCCCAGGATCTTCACGCCTCCGTGTTTTCCCTGATTTTTAGCTCAAACGCCCGATCACGCGTTCTCGATCGCATCTTCGGCCGGCGTGTACTCGAGCCCCTGCGCCTCGGCGACTCCCTGGAAAGTGAGCTTCCCTTTGTAGACGTTCAGCCCTTTCATCAGCGCGGGATCCGCTTTCATCGCTTCGACCGCTCCCATATTCGCCAGCTTCAGGACGTACGGCAGCGTCGCGTTCGTCAGCGCAAACGTAGAAGTACGGGAGACCGCGCCCGGCATGTTCGCCACCGAGTAGTGCACGACACCGTGTTTCATGAAGTAGGGTTCCTCGTGCGTCGTGCATCGGTCCATCGTCTCGATCGAACCGCCCTGGTCGATCGCAACGTCTACGAGTACCGCGCCCGGCTTCATCTGCTCGACCATGTACTCTTTCACCAGCTTCGGCGTCTTGGACCCCGTCACGAGCACCGCGCCGACCACAAGATCCGCTTCCTTCACGGCCGCCTCGATGTTGTACAGGTTGGACATGAGAGTCTGGATCCGACTGTTGAAAATGTCGTCCAGATACGCAAGCCTCTGGACCGAAATATCCAGGACCGTGACCTGCGCGCCCATCCCCAGCGCGATCTTCGCCGCGGAGACACCGACGTTTCCGCCGCCGATGATGACGACTTTTCCCTTTTCCACTCCGGACACGCCGCCCAGAAGCACACCGCGACCGTTGTTCGTGCGCTCAAGCAGAAACGCACCGACCTGGACTGCCATTCGTCCCGCGATCTCGCTCATGGGCATGAGAAGCGGCAGCGCCCCGTTCGGCAGCTCGACCGTCTCGTACGCAATACCGACGATCTTCGAATCCAGCATCGCCTTCGTCAAAACCGGGTCCGGCGCCAAGTGGAAGTACGTGAAAACGACCTGTCCCTCACGCAGCATTCCGAATTCCGCCGGCAGGGGTTCCTTCACCTTCACGATCATCTCGGCCTTCTCAAAAACCTCATTCGCCGACCGAAGAATGGTCGCGCCGGCACGGATGTACTCTTCATCCGTAAATCCGCTTCCGTTACCCGCTCCCGACTCGATCAGGACCGTGTGTCCTGCACGTACGCAGGCATCCACCCCAGCCGGGGACATGGCAACGCGGTCTTCCTGTGCCTTGATTTCTTTTGGAACGCCAATGATCATGTTTCAAATCTCCTGTGAAGATCAAATGAAAATAAAAAAAGTCGGTTTTCTGTCCGGACCCGGATCAAACTTGAACTGGAATGAAACGGAACCAAAACGCATTTGCATAGTTTACTCCATCCGTAGTTTTTTGTCAAGCGGGTGGGAAAAAAATCCGGAAAGATAAAATCAAAAATTACGCAAAAAATTCCCTCAGATCCCTCCGTCCGCCTCTGCAAGGCCCCTCCGGATCTCCTCCGCCAGAAAATCATTCACCTCGTTCGGCCTCGTCAGCGTCAGTAAATGCCC
Organism: Thermoguttaceae bacterium; assembly: GCA_017403345.1. GTDB lineage: Bacteria > Planctomycetota > Planctomycetia > Pirellulales > Thermoguttaceae > RGIG3701. The sequence continues at coordinate 4,850 of JAFQOH010000064.1, read as the reverse complement.
CGCGTCCAAGATCCTCGACACTTCCTCACGCTCCAGCTTCCGCAAAGGCAAAAGCATGTCGCGCCGTCCGTGAATGTGTATCCTCGGAAAATCGTACTCCTTCCGGCCCTCCCGCCATCCGGCGATCATCTGAAGCACCCGGCGACTCCGCCGGCATGGCGATTCCATCAGCTGCAGGTACGTCTCCCGCCTCGGCATCGAAAAACGCCTTCCGAAGAGTTTCAGCGACGCTCCGCAAAGCAATTTCAGAAGCCCCCAGCCGCCCATCGGAAGAAGATCCGCCGTCCGCCACAAAAAACGCGAAAAACGCGGGATCTGCGTCCCGTCCTGGATCGTCGCCAGACCAAAACACGCAAAGACCCGCACACCATGCTCCTGAAGCGCCTCTCCCGCAAACGGCGCACACATTCCGCCAAACGAAAGTCCGCCCACAAAACAGCCTGCCGCAGGATCCAAACGTTCCGACTCCGGGACCTCCGGCGAATAGTACGCAGCCCACACCGCCTCGCCCCAGCGTCGGGCAAACTCCTGAAGCGGTTCGCCCGCACGAGGCTCCAGCCACGCTGGAACGATCACCCGGCAGACGTGCGCAAGTCCCTCCGTCTGCGGCACGAAAAGACGCTCCGTACACGCAAGTCCCGGAAAAAGAAAAAACGGCACGTTATTCGCTCTTTCCATCGTTCACACTCCCAAATTCCCCCGCCTGCCAGTTGCCCCGCTGTCCAGCAGCCTTGGACGTCTCCGCGAGGAATGTATTGACTACGTTTCCAATTTGAGTCCCTCAGGATCCGTTCTTCTTTCGTTTTGCCCGTTCCTTGCGCTCTTCTGCGACGGCTTTTTTCCACTCCCGGCGGTAGACCGCGGAGCTTGCAGGCGTCAGTTCCGCCGGTTTCACCGTCATCGGTTCTCCCTCCAGATCGATCAAATGGATCTTTCCCTTGGAAACCGATCCATATTTCGCCCAGAAATGCCCGCCGTCGCGGTAGTCCCATTTTTCGTAACCTCTTGCACGAATCGCCTTGAGCTGATTTTCATCAAAAACCTCTCCCTCCGCGACACGTTCCGCAAGCTCTTCCTTCGAAACGAATTCCACAGACCGCCAGCCGTTAGGAAATACTTTGGTACAGATGACCGGACTGGTTAAAACAATGAGCTTTCCACAGAAGAGACCTTTCGTCGGATAGCCTTTCAAAATAGCATATGTACCGTCGATCTCGAAACGCAGGTCGCAGATCTCCTCATCCACGACCTCTATGACCGTGGCGCAAAACTGCGGGAGCCAATACTCTTTCCCGGCTTCCATCTCTCCTGGCCTGTGTGTTCCGGCAGTATAGAGGAACTCGTAGGGAAGTACGACCTCATACATTCCGATTTTCTCAGCACTATCCAAATAGAGAAACGCCGCAAGTTCACGCGCCCGAATATGATATTCCGCCTCAAATGCCTCAACGCTTCCTTTCTGCAGAGCCGGAAACTGTGCAAATACATCCGAAGCAAAAATCATCAGACCGACGGCAAAAAACAAAACGATTCTTTTCATGGGCTCTCCCTGCGGTTTTAAAAATAAAACAACTTCTCGATACTTTTTTTGATTTTATCCGGTCTCACACAAATATTCAAGGGGGAGCGATCCTGAAAATAAAAATTTCGTTCCTTTTCCACAGAGAAAAGAACACCAAAAAACAGAATGCACGAAATTGGAAGCCAAGAGCTTTCTGTAAACTTGGATGTAAGAAGAAAGCACCCCCCCCCTACTGCAGGAAAAATGCAATGATCCAGCTTTTATAAAATTCTAAAAAAATATAAAGCCCCCCCTTGAAATTTCAATATTTCGAATTATAATGGACTGTGTAGTGATTTTTCACTTGTAAATACATTTCATAAAGAATGTTATCGTAGCGCAAATCAATTTTACAACGAATTACCACTCAGTTTTTTAACTGATTTTCAGAGATTGATTTGACAGGAGAGACATTCCCGTGTCTAATATTATGTATGTAGATATGGGAGTGTTGATTCTGTTTGTTGTTCTGAATCCCTGTGGTAAGGGCGTTGTAAGCAACAAATAGGACCTCAACACTCCCTTTTTCTAATTGGGGCGTGCGGCTGATCCTGTTTCTTATATACCGCGAGTTAAATATTTCAAGCACTTGACAAACAGGAGATTTCAAAATGACATTATGGTATTTTTACGATGCAACTGGAAAACAAGGGCCATTTCGTTCTTCAGAATTGAAAATTCTGGCTGGAACCGGACAGATCGCCCCCGACACTCTTGTAGAAACGGATACGGGGAAAAAAGCCAAAGCCTCGGCAGTAAAAGGATTGTTTCCTTCTTCCGCGCCTCAAGCCGAAGTCCCCGTTTCCCATCCGGCACCGCCAGAGCCGATCTCAACCAATGAAACAGATCTGACTTCTTCCGATTCTTTATTCACCCTCCAACAGCCTCAGCCTGCCGCACCGCAGCCAGTAACACCTCTGCCATCTCAGCCTCCGGAATGGTCCTTCTATGAAAATGGAATCAAAATCGGCCCACTGCCTATTGAAATATTGCTGAAAATGTCTGGAAATACCATATTTCCTGACACGCTGCTGGAAGATTCTGCCGGTAACCGATTTTTTGCAAAAGAACTCCCTTCCCTCTTTCATTTCAATACGGAATCCCATACCTTCCACGATCGGAATTCCGATCCGGCAGTCACTTCGCAGAAAATGTCTGTAAATATCAACAATCAGGTGGATATAGGCCCGACAGAAGGAGAAAAAAACCGCATTACTGCCGCTATCCTCGCATTGTTCTTCGGACCATTAGGTGTTCATAAATTTTATTTGGGAAGAACAGGAGAAGGAATTTTATTCCTCATTCTAACAATCACTTTTATCGGCTGTATCGTCACCGGACCCCTTTCTCTAATCGAAGCGATCAATCTTTTCACGATGTCGGATAGAATGTTCCATCAAAAATTCGGCTGACCTTCCCTTCAGTATATTGGCCCGCACTGAGCAGCAAAAAAAGTGCGGGCTTTTATGAGTTTCCAATCCATCGCGAAGAACACGGCAGTCTCACAAATACATACGGAAAGGAGAACATAAGAAGAAAAAAACGTTAGACGGTTTACCTTCCTATCTATGGAATAAAAATCGTCAAAGACGATGAATGAAAAAAGAGACTTCTTCGTCCAACGTCAGTAAGCAACGCAAGCAGGTCCATAACCTTGAAAAACGTAAAACTCACGAATATTTTCAAAATCTCTTAACTCATTTCGTGCATTTTTCGCATTTCGTGTCATTCGCATTGAAATATTTTCTTCTTTCTTTATGCCATCCGCAATAGAACACGCAATCGTTCTGAAAATTTCCAAGACAGCTTGTCTATTTCTGGTAAACCCGCACATAATCAAACTTCACCGAGTCCGGCAATAGGTGCTCAAACTCCTCCATATTGCCGCCCCATTTGTCCACTTCGCAGGTCAAAAGCACATAGGAATGGACCCCCGATACCCCTCGGTCCGTGCGCCATGACTCTTTTCCGTCCACATAAAACACGCACTCATCGGGTGTCCACTCCATCCCAATGACGTGAAATCCCTCGCCAAGTCCCGGCCAATTCTGTTCCTTGTTCACGCAATGATGTTTGCCACCGTGCTTGTAGTTCCAATGCAAAGCCTGTTTCAGGGAATCCGGGTAACAGCACAAGTACTCGTAAATATCCATTTCGGTGCCCCCCTTGACCGGATCTGGCTCATCAAAAGACTTCATTTCGTCAGGCATCATCCAAAATGCCGACCAGTATCCCTGGACTTTCTGCATTTCGACCCGACATTCAACGTAACCGTAGAGAAACGAAAATCTGTGCTGCGTCGCAATGAAACCTGTATGGTACTTGCCGTCGCGTTTGAATGTCGTGAGGAGCAGATGCCCGTTTCCGTCAAGCGAAACTCCGTCTCGGGAATTGATCGCGTTTCGCCGTCGTTTATTCTCATCTCGAAAGAACCACTTACTCTCATCGAGCTGAGTTCCTTCAAACTCGTCTGACCAGACCAGCTTGTACTCCTCAGACGGCGGAGCAGCTGGAGCCTCCCGGATCTGGAAAAACGCAGAGACTGCAGCGAAAATGAACGCAAAATGAAATAAATGATGCATAAAGGACCTTTCAAAATTAGAAAGAGGTGGAAAAATGACTTTTTATTGATTTTAGCCGAAAAGAAAATTAAAATCAAGGGGGGGACACAAAAAGAAAAAAGCAAAAAAACCAACATCAAAACATCAAAACATCAAAACATCAAAACATTAAAACATCAAAACATTAAAACATCAAAAAGTTTTTGAAGGGAGAGTCTGAGAGGGAAACAATTTTCAAAATGTTTCCCTCTCACGAGCGCGGCCTCTTCACGGGCAGCCAGACGGCTCTCGAAGAGTGCCGTCGCGCGTGGGACCTTCAGCCAATGATCTCAACTCCTGAATTCTCAAACAGATCGAAAATTTTATGAAAAAAGAAGCTGCGCATCCGCACTCAGGCGGTCCCCATTACTCACTGACGCAGATATTTGCGTCCTCTGCGAAATCTTTGTACCTCGGCGTGAAGTCATTCTGAATGGTTCGAGCCATGCTGTGAATTCCGTGGTGAAGTTTTCGGCGGATGGTCCCACGCCATGGCTGCCCGTCATGTCGTGACGCTCGTGAGGGAGAAACATCTTGAAAGTTGTTTCTCCCTCAGACTCCCTCTTCAAGAACATTTTGATCTTTTGTATGTTTTTGAGGTTAAGATCCTTCGGCGGATGGTCCCACGCGCGACGGCACTCTGCGAGAGCCGTCTGGCTGCCCGTCATGTCGTGACGCTCGTGAGGGAG
>JAFQOH010000063.1:0-7043 GCA_017403345.1 Thermoguttaceae bacterium | reverse complement strand
GCACCGCCTCCCAAAAGCGACGCGAGACGCGCCGCCTCCCAAACTGGCTGCCCGTCATGTCGCCGCGGCCGTGAGGAAGGAACATCTTGAAAGTTGTTCCTCCCTCAGACTCCCTCTTCAAGAACTTTTTAAACTGTTTTTGTGCTTTTTTGTTTTTTCTTTTTTCTTTTTGCTGGCCCGCCTTCCTAAAATGGGGCAAAGTGTGAAAACATTCAGTTTCCAATTTGGGAAAGGAGATACCCATGCGCAGGAAACACATTTTTTCCTTTTTGCTTTCTTTTGCGGTTTTGGGGACAGTCCTCCTTTTTTCCGTTCCGCTCGAGGCACGTGAACGGCTCGTGGGGACTGCAAGAGCCGCGCTTGGGGAAGGTTCCAGCCCACGAAGCTACCCAGCGGTCCTCTCCGCAGTGAAGAGTGCGACGCTTTCCTTTACGGTCGGCGGTCCTCTGATCGAAGTGAAGACCAGTGCGGGTGATCCAGTCAAAAAAGGGGACATTCTCATGCGTATCGACCCGCGCGATTTCCAGCATGATGTGGATGCAGCCCAGGCACGTCTCGCAGCAGCGTTGGCAGAGTTGAAACTGATGCAAAGCGGAGCACGTACGGAAGACATCGAGATCCTGAAAGCCCGACTTGATTCCGCCCGGGCACAGCAGGTCTACGCGCTCGCGGAATTTCAGCGTGCCAAACCGCTTTTAGAAAAAAAAGCTATCACTTCGAGCGAACTGGATCTCATGCAGAGCAACCTCAGGACCGCTGATGCCCAGATACGCTCTCTGGAACAGGAATTGGCGAAGGCAGAGGCGGGAGAACGTGAAGAGGAGATCCGCGTGAAGGAAGCGGAGATCGCAGGGTTGAAAGTTGCGCTGGAGATCGCACGATCCGCCTTGCGCGATACCTGCCTGCGTGCGCCTTTTGACGGGATCGTTGCCGTTCAGAGCGTGAATAATTTCGAGATCGTGCGTCCCGGAACGCCCGTCGTCACAGTCATTGATATTTCGCGCCTCAACGTTGCGATCTGGATCCCGGAAAGCGACATTTTGATGAGCAAACACCGGGAGATCAAAGGAACGGTCACATTTCCTGGACTTTCTGGAAAAGAATTTGAGGCACGGCTCAAAGAGGCGGAAGCGGAAGCAAATCCGCAGACTCGTGCCTGGAAGGTCGTTTTTGAGATGGAAAATCCTTCTAATATCGTCCTCCTTCCCGGAATGACTGCCATGCTCACGATACGCATCCTCGACGGTGTGAAGTACGAAACGCCCAAGGTCCTGACGATCCCCGTCTCTGCGGTCTGTGCAGATCCGAAAGGGCAATTTGTCTGGGGAGTCAGCAGTCAGTCGAGTGCTGTGAAGAAAAGGATCCTGACCGGGAGGCTTTTGAATTCGCAGATGATCGAGGTCCTGGACGGTTTGGAGGCCGGTGAGAAGATCGTCATCTCCGGCGCTTCTCTTCTTGAAGAAGGAGATACGCTGAAGGAAATGTGATCTTGCGGTTTTTTTGTGAAAAAATTCCGGTTTTGGGGATTTTTCCTTTTGTGTGGGGTAAGGTCGGCCGATAAACTTAAGAGAAATCGGCATGATCCATACATTTTAACCTAGAAGATCCTTTCCACATGAAATCGGGAATTCCTTTTAACCAACGGCAAATCGTTTTGGCGGCAGGAGCTTTTTTGCTTGCATACAGCATGGGGCCGCTTCCGTTTTTGCACGGGGAACTTCCGAAAACATTTCCGATCCGCCGTGAGCTCCAAGAACAGGCAGTGCAGAAAGTGTCGTCCGTTCGGGAAAAGGAATGGAATCTGATCTGCTGGCATGATCCGGTCCTGCTGATCCAAGAGTTGGAGGAGGTCGGTAAATTTCCGGAGCTGAAGCCCTGGTCGGACAGTGTGCACACTCTCATTCAGGCTCTTTCCAAAACCTTCCCCTACTCTGAAAGTACCGTACTTTCTGAGCCGCGATTGGGAAATGGCAAACTCCTTCGTGCTGTGCGTTCGCGCGGGGAGAATGGAACGTCTTTGGAAGAATGGGATCTTCAGGATCCTTCCGGCATCGCAGAGGTGCGTCGAGAGCTTCTGAAACAGCTTGCGCAGAAAGTCCATGAAGCACGTTCCCTCCAGCAGCAGTTGAGTGACCGCGATCCATTGGTCCTTTTAGTGCGTACGAATTACACGCTGCAGCGCAGGATCATTCTGTGGAATTACTGTGCCATGCTTTTGGCTCCGGAAAATGTCGAAGTCTCTTCCCGCATTTCGCAGGTCCCGGAGGCGGAATGGAAGCATCTCCTTCAAGAGGCGGAAAAGCTCGTAAATGCTCATCCGTACCAGTCTACCTGGCGTTCCTATTTGCGTTTAAACACGCTGGCGCAGATCGAGAAATACGCTCCGCAGCGTCAGCGCGAGATCGCCTGGCAAGTGCTTGGACGCTTGGATTCCAGGGCGCTCGATGATTCTCAGCGTGCATTTCTTGCGCAGGAACCATTTCTGAAACTGAAAGAGGCGCTGAAAGGTCTGGGAGCGCAGCGGACGCCGGAAGACTGCCTCATGCGCGACGTGGAAGCGTACGAGTCCGGCGGCGATGTGGCGTGCGGAAATCGGATCGTCATGGAAGTCCGCAGAGAAGAGATGGAACGCGGTGAGAAACTGGCTCCGGAATGGCGTTCTCTGGAGTTTGTGTACCGAAATGCAAATATGCGTCTGGAAGTCTCGGAAAAATTCCTAAACTCGAGTCTGCCCCAGCCCGGTTCCGAAGAACGAAATATTCGCGAAAGTGTCCTGAATCGCCCGGTTTACGGACGCAGTACGACGCAGACTGCCGTAAGTGTGCGCATGGTGCCGGATGAAAATCTTTTTCGGCTTGGTTTTTTGGTGGAAGGGACGATGTCTTCTTCGACGTATTCTCCGGATGTTGTAACGGTGTACAACAAATCAAACGCACAGTATACGGCATTCAAAGAGGTCCGTTTTTCAGAAGACGGTCTGGAACTCTTTCCTGCTGTTGCGGAGGTGGAAAGTCAGGTACGGATCCGAGATCTTGAAACGCCGTTGGATCCGATCCCGGTCATTGGATTTTTCGCTAACGGAGTCGCCCGAAATCAGGCGGAATCCCGTAAGGGGGAAGTCAATCAGTTCACGGAAAACAAGATCCGGCGTGAAGTCTGTACGCAGCTGGATACGCAGGTCAATGAAAAATTGGGGCAGGCAAATGCGTTTCTGAGAGATCAGTTTTTGGCGTCTTTGGGACGTTTGGAGCTTTCCCTGGATCAGATCGATGCCCAAACGACGGAAAGCGGTGCGGCGATCCGGTTCCGGCTCGCTGGTGATATGCATCCCGGATCTTTTACTCCGCGACCGGTCCCGCCGAAAGAAAGTCAGGTCAACCTTCAGCTTCATGAGTCCACGCTCAATAATTTCCTCCAGCATCTCTCTCTGGATGGGAGGACCTTCACGATCGAATCGCTGTGCGAGCACATTCAGGTGCGGTTTCCAAATCTGAAAATTGGAGAAAATATTCCCCCGCAGGAAGAGGAACTCCTCATCACGTTCGCAGATTCTAATGCGGTGACGGTCCACTTTCAGGATGGAAGATTTCTGATCCGGGTCGCGGTGAAAGATCTGCGGGTCGGCAAACGGCAGTGGAAGAATTTCCAGGTCGAAACTCCCTACCTCGTCGAAACGGGAGAAAAAGCCGTTTTGATCCAGCGGGATGGACCCGTTCGTTTGATCGGCAGGATCCCGATCGGACAGCAGGTTGCCGTGCGCGGTATTTTTAGCAAAATTTTCAAAAAGACGGAAGGAAAGAATATTTTGCCTGAAAGATTCGTCACGGATCCGCGTTTTGCGAATCTGGTACTGGATCAGCTGGTCCTGCAGGATGGATGGTTCGCCATTTCATTTGGACCGCAAAATGTGAGTGTCGTTTCCCGCTGATGTTTTTACGGAACGTACACTGAATTTTGCAGGATTTTACAGCAAAGCCGCAGACGGTCAACTCTGCGGCTTTTTTGGGGGGGCCATTCGGGAAAGTTCAGAAGTCCGTTCAGTTTCTTTCAAGCGCTTCTTTCAGGAAACGTCCCGTGACCGATTCCGGGCAGAGGCAGATCTCTTCCGGAGTCCCTTTTGCGACGATCTTGCCTCCGTGATCCGCAGCACCCGGCCCTAGGTCGATGATGTAGTCTGCGGCACACATCATCTGGATATTGTGCTCAACGACGATGAGTGAGTGCCCGATGGAGACCAGTGCGTTGAAGCAGTCCTGCAGCTGGACGATGTCGGAAAAATGGAGTCCCGTGGTGGGTTCGTCAAGCAGGAACAGGCATCTGGCTTTTCGAGCGGCGCTCATGTACGAGGCCAGTTTCAGACGCTGCGCCTCACCTCCGGAAAGCGTATTTGCGGGCTGACCGAGCCGAATGTAATCGAGTCCGACCTCCTTCAGGAGCTTCAGTTTGTTCTGGATCCCTCGTGAACCGCGGAAAAAGGTGAAGGCTTCGGCAACGGTCATATCGAGGACTTCGGAAATGTTCCGATTTCGGTAGGTGATGTCGAGTATCTCCTTGCGGTATCGGCTTCCGCGGCACTGACTGCATTTCATGTAGACGTCCGCCAGAAACTGCATGTCGATGGCAATGTATCCGTCACCGCTGCACAGCGGACAGCGTCCTTCTTCCGCATTGAAGCTGAAATGGCCGGTAGAATAGCCGCGTTTTTTGGCTTCTTTCGTATCCGCGAAAAGTGCACGGATCTCGTCAAATGCTTTCAGGTAGGTGACGGGATTGCTTCGCGGTGAGCGTCCGATCGGAGACTGATCGACTAGGATCACGTCGTCGATCTGACCGGCGCCGAGCAGTTCACGGAAGGGGAGCGCCTTCATGTGCGGATCGCGGTGGAGACGCTGGCAGAGAGCGGGGTAAAGGGTCTTTTCGATGAGGGTGCTTTTTCCGCTTCCGCTGACTCCAGAAATGACGCAGAGACAGCCGAGCGGGAAATCAGCGTCCAGATCCTGCAGATTATTTCCGTTTGCGCCCCGAAGATAGAGCCACCCGGAGTCTGTTTTTCTGCGCTGCGTCGAGACGTGCCCTCTTTCACCGGAAAGATACTGGCCTGTCAGCGAGTCTTCGTCCTTGAGCATTTCCTGCGGAGTTCCCTGAAAGACGATCTCCCCGCCTCTTTCACCTGCGTACGGTCCAACTTCAATGACTTGGTCTGCCGCTCGAATGATAGCTTCATCATGTTCGACGACGATGACCGAATTATCGCGGTCGCGGAGCGTTTGTATCGCTTTAAGCAGCTGGAGCGAGTTGGCTGGATGAAGCCCGATGGAGGGTTCATCGAGGACGTACATCATGTTGACCAGCGTGGCTCCGAGTGCCGCAGCGAGGGAGACTCTTCGCATTTCGCCTCCGGAGAGGGACCGCAGCGTCCGTCCGAGCGTCAGATAGCCGAGACCGACCGTTTCGAGGAAATCAAGACGTGAAATGACCTGACGCAGTATCGGAAGTCCGACTTGAAGCTCCCAATCTGAAAAATGCGGGATCAGATCTTCCAGAAAGACTTTCAGGTCGGAAATTTTCATCTCGCAGAGTTCCGCGATATTGCGATTTTGCTCTGGGAGCACGGTTTCAGGACTTCCAGCCTGATGTCGAATGCCGAGTTTTGTAGCGAGCGCCAGCGGCTGGAGGCGTTTTCCTTCGCAGGCCGGGCAGGGACGGTAACTGCGCCATCGGCTGAGAAAAACGCGGATCGGCATTTTGTATTTTCGGCGTTCGAGCCATGCGAAGAAGTGGTTCAGCCCTCCAAAGTTCGTTTCGGGGATCCCGTTCATCAGGAGTTCACGCTGTTCCTCGGTCAACTCTGCGTACGGGACATTGGTCGGCAGGCCGTTTTGGGGACCGAGTGCCAGCAGTTTTTCAAGTTCGTAGTGGTACGCCTGGGAATTCCACGGCGCAATGGCTCCCTCTGCCAGCGTTTTGCGTTTGTCCGGAATGACCAGTTCCATGTCGATGTCGATCGTGTTTCCGAATCCCTCGCAAACCGAACACGCGCCCAAGGGACTGTTGAAACTGAAAAGTCGCGCCTCGGGGACCGCGTAGTCGATGCGGCAGTGTTCGCAGGAGAGTTTCGTACTGTAGCTTCGTAAGAGCCATTGGGAACCATCCAGCATCCATGGCGTCCAGTTTGCAGCTGGATCGAGAGTTTCCATTTCTTCCGGCGCGGTCTGGATCAAGAGTGAGCATTTCCCGTTTCCGTGGTGAAAAGCGGATTCCAGCGATTCCCTGATGCGGTTTTCCGGCATTCCGGCGGCAAGCCGGTCGACGATGCAGAAGAGCGCTTCGTCACGCAGCGCCTGGAGAGTTTCTTCTTCCGTTGGGATGTTTTGGGAAAGATCTCTCATCTGATCTCCCAAAATGATCCGGATGAATCCCTCTTCGCGCATATTTCGGAAGTGCTCTTCCCAAGTTTCGGTCCGTTTTTCGTTCAGTTTCCAGAGCACGATGAAACGGGTACGCAGCGGGAGGAATGTCAGGAATTTTGTGACGGTCTCGGACGTCTCCCGATGGACTTCCTGACCGCAGGAGAGGCAGTACGTCGTTCCGATCTTCGCGTAAAGGAGCCGCAGATAATCGTAGGTCTCCGTAGCCGTTCCGACGGTCGAACGGCTGGATCTCGTCGGAATGTGTCCTGAGACAGCGATCGCGGGGGGGATCCCTTCGATATTTTCCGCTTCCGGTTTTTCCAGCTGATCGAGAAACTGGCGCGTGTAGGGAGAGAAACTCTCGATGTAGCGTCTCTGCCCCTCGGCGTAGAGCGTATCCAGTGCCAGGGAACTTTTTCCGCTTCCGCTCACGCCGCAGATGACGACGAGTTTTCGATGCGGAATGTCCAGATCGACGTTTTTCAAATTGTGGACCGCGACTTTGCGAAGGATAATTTTACCGCCAGTTCCCATGCGAAATTTCCTCAGGAGTGGATGTGATCCCGGAATCGGATCGGATCGATTTTCTGTTTACTGCTTACTGCTTATTGTTTATTGTTTATTGTTTATTGT
>JAFQOH010000062.1:0-55652 GCA_017403345.1 Thermoguttaceae bacterium | reverse complement strand
TGACGATCCCCGACAGCGTGACGAGCATTGGAGCTGGCGCGTTCTGCCACTGCAAGAGCCTCACGTCGGTGACGATCCCCGACAGCGTGACGAGCATTGGAGATCACGCGTTCTGGGGCTGCGAGAGCCTCACGTCGGTGACGATCCCCGACAGCGTGACGAGCATTGGATATTCCGCGTTCGAAAGCTGCAAGAGCCTCACGTCGGTGACGATCCCCGACAGCGTGACGAGCATTGGAGCTGGCGCGTTCAGCCACTGCAATAGCCTCACGTCGGTGATGATCCCCGAAAGCGTCACGAGCATTGGAAGTTCCGCGTTCAGCGGCTGCGGGAGCCTCACGTCGGTGACGATCCCCGACAGCGTCATGAGTATTGGAAATTCTGCGTTCTGGGGCTGCAAGAGCCTCACGTCGGTGGAGATCCCCGACGGCGTGACGAGCATTGGAGATCACGCGTTCCGCGACTGCAAGAGCCTCACGTCGGTGACGATCCCCAACAGCGTCACGAGCATTGGATGGGAAGCGTTCAGCTGCTCCAGCCTCACGTCGGTGACGATCCCCGAAAGTGTGACGAGTATCGGAGTCAGTGCATTCACCAACTGCGAGAAACTGACCGAGATCCTTGTCTCTGCTGGAAATCCGCATTTCAAGAGCGTGGACGGCATCCTATTCTCCGCCGACGGAAAAACGCTCATTCAGGTCCCGGCTGGAAAGTGCCTCACCGAATACACCATCCATGACGGTGTGACGAGCATTGGAGATCACGCGTTCGAATGCTGCAAGAGCCTCGAATCGGTGACGATCCCCTATGGCGTCACGAGCATTCAAGAAAGCGCATTTTCCAACTGTGAAAAACTGCAGAGTATCAACGTAACTGCTTCAAACACACATTTCAAAAGCGTGAATGGTCTCCTCTTTAGCCGTAATGGCCAAACACTGCTTCTCTTTCCGTGCGGCAAGGGCATGACGGATTACGTCGTCCCGGAGAGAGTGACCAAAATCGGTGAGAACGCGTTCCGCGGGTGCAAAGGGCTCACATCGGTAACGATTTCAGAAAGTGTGAAAGTGATTGCCGACCATGCGTTTGAAGATTGCAGCAGCTCGCTTACGATCCATGGGAAGTACTGGTCTTGTGCCCAACGCCATGCCCAGCAGAAACATATACGTTTCAAGGGGAAATATTCAGCCGCAACATGTCGATATTTCATCTACATGCTTCTTGCTATCGCGATTTTGGTGATGTGGGTGATTTTACAGTTGGTGCAGCTATGATAGATACGGAGATTCGGTCATTCTAGAGCGATATTACGGTCTCGCTTCCTCCGTTGAGATCCCAGACGGCGTTACGAGCATTGGAGACGAAGCATTCCGCGACTGCGACAGCCTCACGTCGGTGACGATCCCCGAAAGCGTGACGTGCATCGGAGAGAACGTGTTCCGCAACTGCGACTGTTTCATCCTCACGATCTACGGAAAGGCGGGGTCAGAGGCGGAAGGGTATGCGAAGGAGAATAGGGTCAAATTCAAGGTAAAGTAACGGCTTGACGTTTTGTTTTCGTGCGGAGGATGCGGAGGGGTGGGCGTTTGGTTTCACACTCTCCGCGTCCTTTGCGTTTTCTTGACCGCTTCGCGCGAGTATTTCCAGCCAGCGGCCTCTTCTTTTCCTCAAACACGCATTTTCAGTGAAGAAACGCGGGAAGTTCTCCGATGATTTATTAGAATCGTGTTTATTTTAAAAGGAGAAAGAAAAATGGCTGACGAACGCGTTCTGGTCATTCCGACCGATTTTTTTCACCAGCTGGGCTGGTTTCAGGGATTTACGGCAGAGGCGGAGAAGTTCATCCCGCAGATCCTTGACGCCTCGGTCGTGAGTTTTCGTCCGCGCAGTGAAGTGGAACAGGATCCCGGTTTCAAACAGCTGATCCCGTACATGATCTTCCGCTGGACAGATGCGGGCGGACAGACGCACATTTTCCGCTACACACGGGGAAAAGGGATGGGAGAAGGGCGCCTTCATCTCAAGCACAGCGTCGGTGTCGGCGGGCATCTTTCCGAAGCAGACTGTGAAGGCGCCGCCGATAATTCGGCCGTCTATCACACGGGCATGGAACGCGAACGCGCGGAAGAAGTCCGGATCGAAACGGAGATCCTCGGCGAATCGATCGTCGGACTGATCAATGACGATGAGACCGAAGTCGGAAAAGTCCATCTCGGCGTCGTACACGTGATCGACGTGGCGGAACCCCGCGTTTTCCCGAATGAAGAAGACGTTCTGGAGACCGGTTTTTTCCCCGTCGCGGAACTTCTGAAGGATCTCGGCGGCTACGAAACGTGGTCATCCCTGACACTTGAAGCGCTCTGGGGCGGGAAGACGAGCTGAGTCATGGCACGGTACGCGCGGGTACATTTTGGGAGTTTGCTTCTTCTCCAGCTCATTCTGCTGACCGGGATGCCGCAAAACCTTCCGGCAGTTGACGGAGCGGGAGATCAGGATTTTGCGCCAAGTCCACCCAATGCGAACGGAGATCCGAACCGTTCCGGAGATTCGAACCGTTCCCCTTCCGGGAGTCTTCTTTTGAGTGAGGGGATCGCTCCGAACGTGACGTTTGAAGGCTGGGATCCTCGGGAAGAGCGCTTCATTTTCCTGCAAAGCGGGCGCCAGTTCGCCTTTGAGCCGACACAGTTCCTTCGGTGGGGCAGTCTGGCGGAGTTTTCCGTGACGGATGCGTGCCTCGTTCTTTCAGATGGCAGCATTCTCAGCGGTCTGCCTCTCTGCACACGGACGGCGGACCTGAACTCGCAGAACGCGCAAGTTCCCCATTCCGCACCGTTTCCGTCTCTGACCTCCGCGAAAGAGCAGGAAGTTCTGGAGTGGGAAAATCCATTCTTCGGGACGCTGACGTTTTCACTGAATGAGCTTGGCGGGATCGTTTTCCCGGGTCTCCCCAATTCGCAAAGAGAACCGCTGCTCCCCGAGCTTCTTCACTCCCCGCGCGGGCGTGATGTGCTCGTTTTCCGGACAGGCGAGCGTCTTGAGGGAGAAATTTTGAGCATTTCAGAAGAAAGCGTCCGATTTCAGACGCGCGACCTAAGTCTCCCGCCGACCGAAACGTTTCTTCCGGCCTCCCAAGTCCTTGAGATCTCCCAATTCCAGCTCGCCGCCCTCCTTTTTTCGACCGAGCTTCGGATCCGCACACCGTTTTCCAGCGCGGAAAAGTACTTTTGGATCGGCCTTTCCGATGGATCCCTCCTCCGCATGAGTCCGCAAAGTTCCCGATTCCCGCTGGCTTCCGTGACGCGCGGCGCGGTTTTTTACCTAGAATCGCCACAGGAATCGCAAAAATTTTTCGACTCGTCTCTGACTTCGGCGGCTGCAGAGCTCTCAGAACTCCACTGGCTGGATGAGATACCGCCCAGTGAAGTCCGTCTTCAAGATCCGTTTGGCAATGAGGCGTCCATTTCGCAGACGGTTTTCTGGAACGCGCAAGCAGCAGCCGACGGCCAGCGTCTGCGTTCCGGGGGAAAGGTCTGCCGACGGGGTTTTGGAGTCCGCGGAAATACCGTTCTGATCTGGAAACTGGATCCAAATTTCAGCATTTTCGGCACGATCCCGACCCTAAGTTCCTCCTTCCCCGGCGTTTCGGTCCGATTTCGCATCTACACCGACAAGAAACTGGCGGCAGAACGCACGTTAAACTCCGACTCCAAACCGGAGCTTCTTCGCGTTCCGATCTCCGGAGCCTCCGAACTTCGTCTCGAAACCGAGATCCTTACGCCCCCGGACAGTTCCCTCGCGCCCACGCTTGACGCTGCTTGGCTCGACGCATTTCTGGTCCCCTCAGAAAACTGAAAAGTCCTCAAAAAAACGAGGCTGCGCCATCACGCCATTACAGCATTACGGCAGCTCGGAAAGCTCCACTTCACGCACGACGCGGCACTCCGGAACTCCGATGCGGATCCTGCGTTCCGAGACCCACGAGAGCGGAAGAAAAAGGGACTCTTTTTCCACTTCGCGCAAATCAGCCGAAAAAAGCGGGATCCGTCCAACCAGCGAGCCATCCGTCAGCGACAGAATATCAAGCGCAAATTCTCCCCGTTCCCCCAAAAAAAGACTGGGAATATACGCAAACTTTCCGTCCGCCAGCGGCTCCCCAACGTAAGTCCTCCAGGGAGTCTCCGGCACGGCGATCCCCAGCAGTGCACCTTCCCGCGAAAGATCCAGAAACGCAAGATACGTCTGCGGCCGAGTCTCACTCACCCCTTCCGGCCAAAATGTCACGCGTGTCCCCATCCTGACCGCCAGAATGTTCGTTTCCGGACTGAAAGCCCCAAAACTCGGCACTTCTGCCATTTCCGCCTCAAGATCCCGTTTTCGGTCCGAAAAAAGCGTTCCGCGCTGCTCTTCCGGAAGAAGGTCCTCGAAAAGGATCCGTCCCTCGTGATCCTGTACCTGGATCATCGAAATGCGGAACTTCTGCAAAAATTCCGGCTTTTCAGAATTCTCGCAAGACGCGGCAAATTTCCGGATCTCTTCGGATCTCGCTCGCAGGACTTCGAGCGCAGGAAGCTCCGTCAAACGCTGCCTTCCCGGCACATTTTCCGGCGAAAAACGTTCCCGTTCCGCCAATTCCGCTTCCCAAAATCGAGCAGCCTCCAGAGTTCTCCCTTCATTCCATGCGAGACAGGCAAGGATCTCAAGAATTTCAGATTCAAAAGAAGAGTACGGATTCCGCCGGCGGATACGCTCCAGAAAAACGGCCGGCGAGGTCCCAAAAGAATGAGCGGAAAGTCCGGAAACTCCTTTCGACTGCGTTTTCGCGAAAAATCCCAACGCGGCAAGTTCCTCACTCACTTTCGCATCCGCCCAGGCACGCCATGCGCTCCTCCCGGCTTCCGGAAGTCCAAGGATCCACTCTCCGCAGACATCTGCAACCGTGCGCGGACAAACCGGCACTAGTTCCCCTTCAACCGTACTCGCATTTCCTCTCCAGATCCGGTTTCCCGAGGCCGCACTCGCAGTCTCCAAAACTTTCCGCTCAGTTCCGGGCACGTAACGGTCTGCCGCTAGGAGCAGAAAACCGCTCATTTCCGAAAATGCACTTTCCCAATCTTCCGAACGCAAACTTTCTTCAATGGCTCCAAAACGCTCCGCTTCTTCAGGCGTGAGTTCCGGAAAACGCACATCCGAAAGCGGGACGGCAGTCAATGCCGTCAAAGAACCATGAGATCCTGCCCCAAAATCATTCTCATTCTCCCGCACAGTTCCAGCCTGCACAGTTCCAGCCTGCACAGTTCCAGCCTGCACAGTTCCAGCCCGCACAGTTCCAGCCCGCACAGTTCCAGCCTGCACAGTTCCAGCCCGCACAGTTCCAGCCTGCACTGTTCCAGCCTGCACAGTGTAATTTCCCGCCGCTGCGCCGGGCGTTTGCGCCTCCAGTCCACAGGAAAGAGGGAACGCATTCAAAACTGCCGCCGCGATCAGCATTCTGCGCCGCAGAGGAATGAAGACGGAAAGTCCGGACGTCCAGAAAAAAGTTTCAGCCCGGCAAGACGTCAGCTCGGCAGCTCCTTTCACGTACATTTCTCCTTTCTTTTCCGTCAGCAAGAAGCCGACACGGTTTCGGAATCAGTTTCTCTCACGGGCTTCCATCTTCGCATTGGGATCCTGCGTTTCGCGAAAGCGCTTCAAAAACATTTCTATCTGGAAAAGAACCAAAGGATCCTGCCTCACGATGAGCGTTTTGCTAGGCAAGTCAAAGTAAATGGCCCCCGCCCCGCCGTTTCGGGTCCATGTGTGCGCCTCGATCGTCGAGCAGATCCCGTTTACGATCGTCCCGGCAGCCGCGGAATTCCGGATCAGGTCGCCGACCGGATAAAAATCGACGAGCATTTTCCTGCGCGCTTCCAGGTAGGTCGTGAGGAAGAAAACGTTTTCATTCACCGGATAGCAAAAAAGCGGGACGTTTTTCAAGATGTCCGTCGCAGCTTCCTCCATCGGGATCCCTTCAAAACGATAGACGCACGGCAAATCAAGGATCGAGGCGGGAAGTTCTCGCTTCTTTCCCTCAAGATCCGGTACGTCGGCATCCGGAATGACTGCGGTGATCGGCACCATAGCGATCGCGTCCTCGTCGAAAATAACCTGCGCACCAGCACAGCGCATGACCTCCGTCAATGCCTGACGCAGTGTCGTCCCATCGCTCAGATCGCAATCGATCGGCGTTCGCCGTACTTTCTCCGAAAGCGCGTACCGCGGTACGATCCCGGAATCGACGATCTCCGTTCCGTCCTGCATTCCCTTCCGTCTCTGCCCCGGCTGGGTCGGAAGAGTCCGCAGCTCCATGTTTCGCGCCCGGCGAATTTTGTCGCAGAAGATCTCGACCTCCTGAATGACGGACGGATACTGCTGGAGCGAGATCTTGCTTTTCGCGGCATTGGCGGTCAAGCGTCCCGTTCCGTTTCCCTCTTCCCAAAGTGCCGGATGCACGAACTGCGGAATGATCTTCGCGAGTTCACCGAGTCCAGACTGTCCGGAGGCTTCCGTCGCATACGTTGCAGCCAGATCTTCAAGTTCAAGTACTTTCCGAGTCGGTTTTTCACCCCGTGCAGCCGCGCTTCGAGCGATTTCAGCAGCCTCCCACCCCACGAGACGCAGAGTCGAACCGACCGAAATGACCCCAAGGCCGACCGAATAGAGACCCGTATCGAGGGTTTCACGCAGCGTCGTACGTTCCAATTCCAGAGTCACGGGCGTTTCCTGCGAGATGCCGAGCCGTCCCAGTTTACGCCAATCCGCAGTGATCCGCTCTCCGCTCATTTGGGACGCAAACTGAGTGAGCGAACTCACCGGTCTGCGCGACATCGAGACCGACTCCAGTGAAATGGTCAACTTCTCCGCACTGCTCCGCTGAAGGTACTCCGCTTCCGGAGCCGTTACGCGGAACGTCTTCATCTGCGGCAGAGACGGCGTCTCCTGAACGGTCTCCTCACCCGGTACCGGTGCGTGGAGCGGCTCTTCGCCATTTTCCGCGGACGGCATTTCAGCGGCCTGGTCATGCGGAGCACTCGAACGCGAAACATCTTCCGACTCCGTGCTCCCCGCCGTTTCTGCCGGCTGATCCCCATCGATCTCCGGAACGGCCTCAAAATTCAGTACAGGATCATCCCCGGAGTAAACTCGCGAACGCTTTCGCCGATCAAACACCAATGCGTCAGGATCCGATCCAGTCTCCATTCCCGATCCAGTCTCCATTCCCGATCCAGTCTCCATTCCCGATCCAGTCTCCGTTTCCGATCCAGTCTCCGTTTCCGATCCAGTCTCCGTTTCCGCCGGATCATTTTCGGGGACCGTCTGCGTCTCGTTTTCCGACGCAGGATCCGAAAGCACGCTCTCCTCTCCAGTTCCCGCAGTTCCATCCGCCGATGCAGGATCTTGACTCCTAGTTTCCAGCTCCGTTCCCAGTTCTTCCGTAAGTTTCTTTCCCAGCGCGCTCTGCATGACGTTTTGAAGCGAGTCCGTCCCCGAAGCGTGAGTTTCCGATCCGTCAGAGTTTTCCTCTAAAAGCTCAGTCCCTCCGCTCTCTTCCGTTTCCGACATCTCCTCATCCTGTCCGTCTTGAGCTTCATCTTGAGCTTCATCTTGAGCTTCATCTTGAGCTTCATCCTGAGCTTCATCTTGAGCTTCATCCTGAGCTTCATCTTGACTTTCAGCCAGATCCGCAGCCTCCGAAAGCGCGTCTTCTTCTAGGTCAGACTCCGCCCCAAGAGCGTCATCTCCGGAATTGGATCCCGCCTCATGATCCGCCGCTCGAGTCTCCGAAACTTCCGGCAATTTCAGCTCGAGAGCCGTTTCTTTTCCATCTTTTTTCAAGAAAGAGAAACCCAAAACTCCCGCGAGAAAGATCCCTCCCGCGACGCTCCCCATGACGAGCGCCAGCCCGCGCGGCGTCCAGCCCGGCACAGACTCGGCGTCAAATTCAAAATCGCTGTTTCCGAGCTCTTCTTCATCTTCGATTTCAATGCTCTCCGTTCCCGCGGCACTCCCAGCGTTTCCGGTTTCCCGCGGCCAAGAAGGAACTTCTCCAAGCGCATCCGATCTCCTCTCACCCCAAGACGGAACACCGCCGACAGACAGAGGATCTGACTGTGTAGAATGCGCAGACCGTGCGGAACTCGCAGATCGTGCGGAACTCGCAGATCGTGCGGAATGCTCAGAATGCGTCTCCGGCACAGGAGGCGGTGACGGCAGTTTCATCGAATGGCTTTCCGAGTCCTCCTCTGCAGGCTCGTTCCTGCCGTTAGGACCGCATTCCTCCCCGCTTTCCATTTTTTCGACGAGGACCATGCTTTCACATTTCGGACACGGAATGATCTGTCCCACCCTGGATCCATCGTAGAAACGGATCCTAGCTCCGCACGTCGTGCAGTTTACACAAAAAAGAGTCTTTTTCATCGTCTGCCGTCAGCTTTCCCCCGGGGGCAAAACATTCCAATCTTCCATTCGATCCCCAGTCCGCAAACCCATTCTGCGTCCTGCGGGAACCTTCTGCCGTCTGCATCGTGTCTGCATCGTATCTGCATCGTATCTGCATCGTGTCTGCATCGTGTCTGCATTCAGCCTGCGTTCCGTTCGGCTATTCGACCCGGAACGAAAGTCCGCTGCTTGCTCGAAGATCCAGGTAGTAGATCCTTCCGGGCTGGAGCCTCTGCGACGGAGCCTCACCGTGGATCGCGTGGATCCCCAGCTCCTTCTGTTTTGCCCGATCATTGGAGATGGCCCAGAAATTCTCCCAGATCTCCTTTTCAAATGCAGCCACTTCCTCGTCTTTATCGGAACTTCGGTAAACGGGCGGAATGGTGCCGTCCTGATCCACACGGAACCCCTGCGACGGAGCCTGATTTTCACCAAAGATCCTCTGAAACGAAACGAGCGAACGATTTCGAAGCAGATCGGCCGTCTCTACGAAAATTTTGTCAAATTTGACGACCAGCGCATCGACGTAGATCATGTCTCCAGCGACGGAGAATTCCGCCGGTTTCGCTGCAATGGCTCCCGTGACGGGATCGAACTCTGTGAAGCGGATCTTCGTTTCGAGGATCTTGTTCGGGTCTTCCGGATCCATGGTCTGCTCAAGAACTTCGACCCTGGCGGTACGGAAATCCCGCATCAGGTAATGATTGGCAACACTAAGTTTCTGATTTTCCTGCGTCAGCTCCTGATTCTCCTGAGTAAGTCCCAGATTCTCCTGGGTGAGAGTCTCATTCTCGGACCGAAGAGACCCAAGTTCCTGAAAGGCGGTCCGATTGCTTTGGGAAAAGTTCTGCGCCAAAAACAGTCCGCAGCAAAGCAAAACCAGAATGACGATACACTGAGTCAGTAAAGTCTTCATAAAAAAACCCCGTAAAAATATCTGTGCGATCTCCTTCCATTGGAATTTTCGTCATCCCGTCCCTTTTTCTTTACAGATTTACGGCAAACCGCGCCTTCAGGAACTCCCCAAAATCTCAAAGTCTTCCTAAAACGTAAAATTTATCAAAACCCCCGCTCAAATATCGAAAATTTCTCTTTTGGAGATAAAAAAATGGGATCTGTTCTTAAAAAATAAAAAAAAATTCAAAAATTTCTCAAAAATTTTGGGGGGAGTTCTTGATTTTTCAGACCTTTTAGAGTATGCTTTAAATATTCATAGGCAGAAATCCAGGAACTTGCCTCCACTTCTGCCGCAGCTCGTCGCGATGCATCGTGTTCCTGACGGCGTCGTTTCCTTCAGTATTTACGTTTTTAAATACGGATCACCCAAATTATGGCCAAGGCATTTTTGCGCATTGATCTTTCTGAAAATGGAAAGTTTTTTCACCCGGTGGCGCTGGAACCGGGATGCCCGCTCATTGACCCGACAAACGCCAACGACCGGATCATCTTCCGATGGTTTCGCGGAATGACGCCAGAACCGGAATGGGCTGACGAAAACTGCGAGATCATCCAGTACTACCTGCGAAACGATCAGGGGGCGCGTCTTGAGGACATCGATGAAGTTCTGCCAGTCACGAATCAAGACCTGAAGGAACTTCTTGCGAGCGAGATCGAGCGTCTCCAGCTCCGTTTCGACGCGATCCGCCCGGTCTCCACGACGGAAAAGATCCTCTATCAGCGCCTGAGCGAGGAATTTCATGATCTGATCGAAAACACGAAACGCCTGGACCGGACCTACTACTTCTTCAAGTACCAGGACGGCGGCGGATTCTGGCGTCTGATCTGGATCCCAGGATACACGCCGAGATCACAGGAAGGCGGAACGCCGATGATCTGCGACGACGAAGAATGCAGCCAGCTCTACCTCCGGCTTCCCAAGGCAAAAGCGGCCTGCCCGATCTGCGCACACGTACCAACGGCCAAACGCAAGGCGCTCGAAGCGGCACGGCGCAAGAGAAATTTCTATTCCGCACTCCTCCTGCTCCTTTTGCTCATCGGCTGGGTGACTTGGAATCAGTTCACGCTCCTAGTCAAACCGGGAGTCTGCGAAACGCCGGTCGGAACGCAGGTCGATTTTCGCGTCATGACGCCCGGACTGGACGGTTTCGGACTTCTGTTCTCGAAAGACGTGACTCGATCCGTACTTTCTGCGTCGGAAGATCCGTCGGTCGCGGCATTTTTGGAGCACGGAACACAGAAACTTCTAGCCGTCACGCCGGGAGAGACCAACGTCAGATTCCAAACCGGACTTCGGCGCAAAACACTGAAATTCAAGGTCGCTCCGCCGACTGCGGCACACTCGGTCTGGATCGAATCCTCACGTGAAGATCTGGCGGTCGGAACGACGGCGCAGGTCCGGCTTCTTGGAAAATTCTCCGAAGACGGAACGGTCGCCGACCTGACGCAGGCCGCAAAATGGGAGATCTCCGCCGATTCGCCCATCTATTTCAATGACGGGTTCATTGAAGCCAAAACGACTGGAAAAGCAGCGCTCAAGGCAGTCTACTCTGCCCCGGGCGACACGCAGAAAAAGGAAGCCGTGCTGGAACTGACGGTCACAAAAGCGCCGATCTTCACCGAGATCGCCGTTGAACTGCCGAACGAAGGCCTCCTGACTCCCGCTGCCCGCGTAAACTACCGCGTCATCGGCAAAACGGCAGAAAAAGCGGAATTTGACCTCACGGGCTCCTCGAAACTGGAGTGGAAAGTAACTCCGGCCAACGCGCTCACCTACCGCGGAGCGTGGCTCGAGACGGGCGCACCGGGTGCAGGAAATCTTGCCGTTTCCTACGCTCAGGGAGGGAAAAAACTCGACGCAAGTGCGGCATTTACTGTCGGAACGAACGAGAAACTCGCAGGTTTCCAAGTCTTCCCGGCAGCCGCAGAAATGGCCGTCGACCAGAAACTTCCCGTCTCGTTCCTCTGTGCCGACCTTTCGGCCGTCCGCGCAGTCTCAAGCAACCCGGAGATCGTGGAAGTCGATCAGGACCTGAATCTCATCGCGCGTGATGCTGGCGAGGCGCAGGTCACGTTCACCGACGGCTCCTCAGAATTCGTCATGCCGGTCAAGACCACCGCAGCAAAAGCAGACGCACTTCACGTCCTCCCACCGCGTGTCAACGTCCCGCAAGACCATGCGTCAAGCGTTCTCTTCCTCGCGGAGGCGGATTCCCGATTCCACCTTCTGGCAAATGATGCCGCGGATCTGATCGCGGAACCGGACGAAGCATTCGCAAAAGTCGATCCGATCCGCAAATCCATCTTCGGACGCAGCGGAACGACGACCCCGGAACTGGCGGTCTACGGCTACCAGGCCCGGCAGGCGAGCGCCGAAGTCGCAGTAAACGTGCCGCCGCTCAAGTTCGAGATCCGTCCGGCCAAGGAACTGAAACTCCCGCTGGGACTCTGCCAGACCTTCACGGGGATCGCGGAGTACGGCGACGGCGTGAGGGCGTTCGTGGACAATTCGCGCATTGCGTGGGCGATCTCTCCCGATCCGGAAACTGCTGCGGTTCCAGCCGTAAAAACAAAGAATGCGGACGGAGAAACGGCAGAAAGCGATGCCGATGAGGAAAGCGCAGATGCCAAGGCGGACACAGAAGCGAATGCAGCAGACAGCGAAAAGGAAACACCCCAAACAGTCGGTACTCCAGGCCTCAAATTTGAAAACGGCCGCGCCATGGCGTACGCAGAAGGTGCGGGACCATTCCAAGTCTGGGGAACTTACTGTGCGCAAAAATCTGATCCCGTCACCGTCACGACCGTAGAAGCCGCCGACGTGGAACTCGCGATCACGGTGGACCGCACGCTCCGGATCGAAGGGGAAGCCGGCAAAGCGTTCCTTACGGGACGCACGGCAGACGGTGACGTGGAACTCGTGCCGGGACTGGCAAAATTCACCTCCACCGCCAGCGATAAAGTCGCGGTCATTGATGAAAAAGACGGAGTCTTCAAGGCGGTCCTCCAAGGCAGCGCTCGCCTGAACGCAGAGCATCCAGCCTCGAAAAAAGCTGCGTCTCTTGATCTTCTGGTCGTTCATCCGCGCCACCTTGAAATGTACTGGGCCCCGGAAACTCTGGATCTGGCAGTCGGAGAAGCCGCACCGTTCCAGCTCCGGCTGAAAGTCCGCGACCCGAAACTCCTTCGCCAGGCAATGGCAGACACTGGATCGGAAAAAGCGGCTGCTGAAAAGACGGATCCGGAAAAAACGGAAAACGCCGCTCAAGAAGGAACTGCGGACGCTGATGCAGATTCAGACGCGGACGCTGATGCAGATTCAGACGCAGCATTCGCGGTCGACCTGAAAGACTCCGTTTGGGACGTCCCCATGATGTCCCCAGGCGTCTACTGCTCGATCGAGCAGCCGGATGCGGTCGCGTGGCACACGGCAACCCTGACCGGTCTTCGTCCAGCGGAACCGTTCCGGATCACGGCCAGTTACCTTCCGTACCTGAAAGATCCCGCCGTCGCAGTCATTTCGGTCGGGCAGAAAGATGTGGAAGCGCTGCGCGTAACACCGTCGGAAGTGACGCTGGCTCCGGGACAGTCCCTCTCTCTGAAAGTCGAAGCAAAAATTGCGGGTACGGATGATTTCCGTGAAGTCGCACCGGAAGCAGTCCGCTGGACCATTCCGCGCAACGTTCTCTGGACGGAAGCAGAAAACGGCATCCGCCCGTTCGCGACGGCACCGGATGACGGCACGCAGGCCTTCCCCCTCACGGCCTCCTTCGGCAAAAAGACGGCAGCGTGCCAAGTCACGGTCGCCGAGCCGAAACTGGATCCAAACGACCGCTCCGTGAAACTTGTCCTCGTACGCCATCCCGCTGGCGCATTTCTCCCGGTAGGTCAATCCCAAAGCTACGAGATCTGGATGGAAAAAGGAAGCGTGCGCGAGCCTGCGCCGAACGTCTTCTGGACGCCGGATTTCTCAGGCACGTCCGTCCATTGGGACGCCCCGGTCCTGACCGCACTGGAAGCTGGAGGCCCGGTCTTCCTGACGGCTCAAGTCGGTGAACGCCTCGTGACGTTCTGGACGCAGCCGATCGACACGTCGGTCCAAGGCGAAAAAGCACCGCTGCGTGAAGGACAGCCGGAAACACTGCGCATCTTCAGTGACGACGGTGAGGAAGTCACCGTTCCGGTCGGTGCAGTTTACACGAATTACTACGTAGAAGCCGAGTACCCGGACGGTTTCATTCAGATCGTGACGAAAGACGCGACCCTGCACGCAGTCGCAGGTGACCCCCAAAGCGTGACTCCGGCAAACGGTGAGCTGGTCGCAGTGAAGAAAGGGACCGTCACCTACGTCGCTGAATACGCAGGCGCGGAAACCGAAACGAAACTGACGCTCAATGTGACGGAAAACGTCGACATTGACGAACTGCGCCTCGAACCGGACAAGAGCATCCGCATGATGCCCGGAGAAACCGTCCAGTTCAAACTCCACGGTTTCAAAGAAGGAAAGTCGGTCGGTCTTCTGACGGGGATGGGCAACATCACGTGGAATTCTTCCGATCCGACAGTCGCCGCGCCTCAGGGACCGGTTACGACGGCCAACGCACTCGGGAAAGCCGACATTACGGCCACTCTTAACGGCGTGGTGAGCGCACCGGCAGGCGTGGAAGTCGTCGCGACGATCGACGAAAAACTCGGTCCGACGGACAACGTGATCAAAATGATGGTCGGTGAAAGCCGTCTGGTCGGAAAAGACTTCGCTCTGATCCGCGGCAACGTGGACTTCAGTATGCAGTGCACCGTGACTCCGCTGGTCCCGGACATCTGCGCGTACGATCCGTCACGTCACGCTCTGGTCGGCAAAACGCCTGGAGCCACGGACGTCATCTTCACCATGGGCGACAAGAAAGCCGTCATGCGCGCAGTCGTGGGCGGCGTGGATGCGGAAACGGTCCAGAAACTGCGTGAAAACGGCAAAGTCATCGTTGAACCAGCCGTCGTGACGCTCTCGGCAGGACAGATGATCGCTCCAAGCGTTTACGCAGTGACCGATGACGGTATCCGTCTGGAACGCACCAATGGCGCGATCTTCCGCAGTACCGATCCGGAAATCGTGGAAGTCCGCGGTCTCTGGCTCTGTGCGAAGAAACCCGGAACGGTCGCCATCTCGGCACAGATCCCGGAGGTCCCCGGCCGCGCGGCGGAAGCAGCTTCCATCACGGTTGACGCCAATCCGATCTCCGAGCTGGTCGTGGAACCCGGCATGATCCAAATGTCCACCGGCGACAAATCGAACCTCTTCATTCAGGGACGCAGCGCAAGCGGACTCCGCAGAATGTTCGAGCAGCCGGCACTGAAAGTCGAGTCGGACGGACCAGCCGCCGCCATGAACGGCATCCATCAGGTCGAAGCGCGTTCGGCAGGCAAAGCAAACATCAACGTAGACTGGAACAGCGGACAGCTCAAAAAGCAGGTCCCGGTCCAGGTCGACGATAATCCGTACTCCGACCTGGCCATCGATCCGCTCACGGCAACCGTAGCGGTCGGTGAAGGCCGTGCGTACCAGGTCACGGCAAAACGCGGCGGCCGTCTCTACGTCATCCAGCCCGATACTGGATTGGAACTGACGACGAAGGACCCGAACATTGCCGTAGTCCAAAACGGCTTGGTCTTCGGACGGTCCGCGGGACGCACGTCGGTCATCGCGCGCTTTGCAGGTCTCGTCTCGGAAGGCGTTCTGGAAGTCGTCGAACCCGGCACGATCCCGGCAAGCGTGGAAGCAGCGTACATCGATCCGGATGCAGCAGTCATTTACCGTCCAACCGACACGGTGCTGGACGGCGGAGTGGTCGGCGTCACGAGCACAGACATTTTCGGTGACGATGCCGTAGTGTCGTACGTAACGGAACCCGGCGTCGTAAACGGAACAGTCGTCGGCCTGCGCTTCATGGATTCCGCACTCCGTCTCTCAAAGACCGGCTCTGCCGTCGCAGTGGAAGTCTTTGAGGAACTCGCAGACGGACGGCTCGGACGCAACGTTTCGGCAGATCCGGAACTTAAACTGAACTTCGACCGCACCACAGCGACCGCAGAACTCAGCCGCGGCGCAGACGGAAGGTACCTCGTACGTCCTCTGGGTGAAAAACGCGGAACGGTCCTCGTGAACGCGGCGCTGGGCTCGCTGACCTCTGCGGTCCCGCTGGCGATCAACATTGGGGAC
Organism: Thermoguttaceae bacterium; assembly: GCA_017403345.1. Lineage (GTDB taxonomy): Bacteria > Planctomycetota > Planctomycetia > Pirellulales > Thermoguttaceae > RGIG3701. The sequence goes on along the minus strand of JAFQOH010000062.1, from coordinate 40,006 downwards.
GTTTCCGCAGACGGCGCGTCTCTGGATCTCCTCCCCGGCCTCCTCTACCTCGTGGCAGGCGGTTCCGGAACGCTGGATGCCGCACAGGTGAACCCTGGAAACGGCACCATGCCGTTTGATGTTGCCTACGAGATCGTGCCTCCGGCGGACAGCTCGATCGTTTCGGTCGGTACAGACGGGCAGATCCGCGCGAACGCGCCTGGAAACGTGACGCTCGTAGTCAAGGCAGTAGATCCCGCAGGTACATTCAGCGGTCTGACGGCCACCCTCCCGGTGACGGTCTCGCCGCGTCTGGACCTCAAGATCACGCCGCAGACGCTCACCATCCGTGATGGAGAAACCACGCCGGCATTCGTCGTCTCTTCGATCGAAAATGGAGCGGAACGTCCAGTCGCAGCCGACATCGCTTCCACGGACTCCTCCGTCCTCGCCTCACTCGGAAACGGCATTTTCCAGGCCGTCGGACCGGGCAAGACGCAGGTCTGGGGCTCCTACATGGGGAACGAACTTTACGCGGACGTGACGGTCATCGGCGAACGCTATCTCAAGGTCGAAAGCGAACTTGGCAGCGACGACTCCGTGACGGGTGAATTTTCCATCCGCTTCAGCGTTCTGGCAAGCAAAGACGAAGGTGCTCTGGAGTACCGCGTCTACCAGGAAGGCCAGGCGCCGTCCGACGTCTGGATGCCCGCGTCACCTGCTCCGGATGGCCAGGTCATCTCGATCGAGAGTCCGAAGATCGACGGACGTTTCGGAAACGAGCACGTTTACCGTCTGATCATCGAATCCAGAACGAGAGGCCAGCAGAACATTCAGCAGTACCCGTGCAGTTTCCGTCTCTTCCATCAGGGACGTCAGCTGCAGAACGTAAACTAACGAACTAACCAAGTTCCGGCAGTCTTGGCTGCCGGGACTGCATACCGTATTTGATTTTCCACTTTTCACCCTTTTTCAACCAAGCACAAACGAGAGATTTATGGGATTTCCAGATGAACGCGATCGTCAGATCATCCGCCAGGCGGATCAGGTAGAAAGATTGGCGACAGATATTTGCGACTGGCTCGCCGAATTCAATGCAGACCGCCGAAAGGTGGACCTGCTTCCGGTCCCGGAGAGCGACGAGTTTGAGATTCTCCAGCTTCGCCGACTGGCCAGCAGTCTGTACACCTCGTCGAAAGTACCCGTAGCGGCCGCCGTTTACGGTCCGTCACAGGTGGGAAAAAGTCTGTTCATGGGGCAGGTGCTCCGTGCACAAAGTGAAGCCTTCAGTCCGCTGGGCCGCGATGAAGCGCATGGCGAACCGGCGTACTACAAAGACCTCTCCTTCAACACGGACCTGAACCCGCAGTCCGGTTCCAACGAAGCGACGGCTTTGGTGACGCGCTTTACGACGAAAGACCGAATTTCCGAAAGCGTCTCGCCGGAATACCCGGTCATGGTGAAGGCGCTGACCCGCGTGGAATGGATCCGCGTTCTGGCTCGCGGTTTCCACGTAGAGTGCCGCGGGCAGGATTTCCCGTGGGATGAATCGCACTTGGACAAAATGCTCGAGGACATCTCGCGGCAGTACCCCGGCACGAGCGTTGACCGGCGCTGGCGCATGGACATCATCGACGCCTACTCGTACATGCGCACCGTCGACCGTCGCGGATACCCGACGAAAGAAGCGATCCTCAGTGCTCTGCTGAGCCGCTACATGCTCTCGGAAGAAGGGTACATCAAAGCGTGCGGCGAGATCTTCTGGGGAGGCTGGAAGTCGCTGACGGATCTTTTCATCCGGATCAACAAATTCCTGGAAAAACTCGCCAACTCTCCCGAACCGGCGATCCTCGTCCATTGGGCGGGCGTCCGTTTCCTGCTCGACTCGCAGAGATCCAAAGTGCACGAACGCAAAAACTCGCTCTGCTTCACGCGCGTGGACTGGGCGGACTTCCATCTCCGTCAGCGTAAGGAATGGTACGTGCTTGAGTATTCGCCGGGAAGCGGAAACGGCGACGAAGACCTCGAAACGATCCAGGCTGCCATGCTGGAGTTGGTCCTTCCGATCCTCCCGCACCGTCTGAACGACGACTGGCGCAAGGTCATCGAGCAGATGGACTTCCTCGACATTCCGGGCATGCGTGCCGGGCGTCAGGGGGCCGAACAGGGCAAACGTACCGATGCGGACAAACTGGAAGAGCAGATGGAGATCGTGAAGCGCGGTAAGGTCGCGTACCTGTTTGAGCGTTTCACGGACGAACTTCAGATCCAGACGCTGATCCTGCTCTCACGCGGCGGAAACCTTGAAGTTACGTCGCAGATGAAGCACCACATCGACAAATGGGGCCGTGCGCGCTATGGCGAAAAGTACTGGCCGAGCAAAGTCACGGACGAACTCCCCGCGCTGTTCATCGGTATGACGGGGATCGACGAAGAGTTCCGCAACCGGCAGGAATACGCGGATAAAGGACTCTATCAGCAGCGTCTCGGACAGCTGGTCGACACTTTGGGACCGGTCATGACGGACTTCGGCGGACGCGGAAAAGCCTTCACGAACACTTACCCGCTTCGTTACCCCGGAACGTGGGACACGGACGAGCCGCAGCGTCAGAAAGACGATCCGGAAAAATGGGTCCGCGCCGGAAAGGCGTTTCTGGAATCCGAACGGGTCCAGGAATACACGGCCAATCCGGAAATGAAGTGGAAGGCGGCCATGACGGACGGTGACGGCGGACTTTCACTCATCAGTGCCGGGATCCGCGCGGTCACGACGGCCACGGATAAGCAGAATCAGCTGGAAAAGGAAGTGAACGACGTTCTGAACCGCATCCTTCTCCTTGCTCGCGACTGGGTCGTGGACCCCGATGCAAACGTGGACCGAGAAAAACGTGTACGTGCCGCGGAAAAGGTCGTGAATTGGCTCACGGACGATCCGGAACGCGTCTACGAACGAGTCTACGCACTCCAGGAAACGCTTTCCGTCCCGGAAGGCGAAAGCTGGCAGCTGGCAGACTGCACGGACACGGGGAAACGTTTCGGCGACCCGATCCCGAAATCGCTGCGCGACTTCCTTCATGAATGGGCGACCAAGCAGGTCCCGAAACGCTGGGAGCAGTACACGAAATCGAACGACCGCGGTGCGCCGTGGCTCTCTGGCGACGACCTGAACACGTTCGTGCGCTACCTGCGCGATTACCTGACCAGCTCGCACTGCATCGACACGCTGCTCGGCGAACTGAACCCGGTCTGCAATCTGAAGACGCGCGACGAGGCAGCCCGCCGGTACGCTCGGCGCAAGTACGTGAAGATGATCATCGACGACTACGTCATGAATCCCGGTCCGACGCAGGCAGCGATCGCACCTCCGCAGCTCGAAGCTGACGAAGACGAACGCGAACCGCACGAAAAACCGCTGGACTACTACGCGAACTACGGTCAGACGGCCACGTTCATGAAGCGGTGGTGCGAGCGTCTTCCGGAAGCGCTGGCACTCGGCGCAGGCGACCACATCCAGATCCCGCCGGGAAATGCCGAACTGATCCAGATCCTGGAACCGTTTGAGCGCATCCTGGCCCAGATGAAAGACTGATCCGACGTTCATTCAGGCGTTCAGTAGACGTTCAAGCCGCAAGGCCCCCCCAAACGCAGAGTCCGTAAAAATGCGGCTCTGCGTACGAGAAAACGAAATTTTCAATTTAAGAAAACCTTAAAGATCGCCATCAAATTTCGCGCAGACGTCCTCTTCGAAGAGACGCCCGCAAAACGCTCCGTTAACGCGGAAACTTTGCGAAAATTTGCGAAAATTCGATGAGGAATCAGAAATTTACGGAAAACGAGAGACAAAATGCACATTCTTTTCGCGAACACCGGAGTTCAGGTCATTTGCGTTCCGCTCAAGGGCGGCGCGCGCTACACGGTAAGCCAGATCGGCAACGGCTGGCAGCGCACAAAATGCGGACTTGCGGAGGAGCAGGACCAGAATTCCAAAAAACGTAATGCTCAGCCGGCAGAATCCACGGCAACGGAATTCCCGTACATTCAGTGGCAGATCATTCAGGGAACGACGACCAAACTGTACCTGGCGGTCGACACGACCTGCGGTGACCCGGATATCGGCTACTTTTGCGACGCCAATGCCCTCACTGGCGACCACACCATCAATCTGGAAAACATTCAGGACCTCAATGGTCAGCCTCTGCGCGGCGTGCCGATGACCGAGATCTGCATCCGTCCGTCCGCTGCAGTCGCGGGTGACGCCAAGCACGTCCACATGGTGGTCGACTTTGGAAACAGCCGGACCGGCGCACTCCTTCTGGAAGTCGTCGGCGAAACGACGCAGACTCCCCAGATGCTCCCGTTCGAGCTGATGAACCGTTACCATCTGGACGCCTGGGATGATGATGGACAGTACCTGCGCAATCCCAAAAGCCGCTGGTTCTCGTCAAAATCCCACTGGTGCAATACGCCGTACCTGCCGCCGCTGATGATGCGCAAGATCGAGTACCAGCAGATCGACGAAGGCGGAGAAAAACGCGGCTGGTTCGGTTTCGGAAAGTCGTCTTCCAAAGTCCGGACGAACAAAGTGGAAGTCGCACGCCGTCCCGACATTTTCGAGGACTTCTCCATGGTCCGAATGGGAAAGGAAGCGGACGACATCCTTCAGGTCATCGCGACGGATGACGACATCCGAACGGGCGTCAGCTCCCCGAAACGTTACCTGTGGGCCGACGATGCAAGCTGGCTGGAAGGCGCGAACTGGCACATGGCGGACCCGTACGACCGCGAACAGAGCCGGACGTACTGCGGAACACTGCGCGGATCGCTCCTGAAATTCATCCACGAAGACGACAACGACTTCCTTTTGAAGGAGACCGGCGTCCGTCCGCAGGATTTCGCTCCGGAGACCCCGCTGAAACCGCGTCATGCTCCGCGTGCACTCATGACTGGCGCGATCTACGAACTGCTCGCACAGGCGTACGCGTACGTAAACTCGATCGCCTACCGAATGCAGTCCGGCGACGCTGGCCGTGCGCGAGAGATCCGCACTCTGACGCTGACCTACCCCAGCGGCATGATCTCCGAAGAAAAAGACCGACTGGAAAAACAGGTCCAGAAAGCGATCGAGATCTTCAGTATGACCCTCGGCCGCCATCAGCACGTCAAGCCGCTTCTGAATCTCTCGATCGACGAAGCAAGCGCGGTGCACCTGACCTACATTTGGAGCGAACTGCGCCTTCTGGGACAGGATCCGCGCATCTGGTTTGAATCGCTCCATCAGGAACGCTCCAATCCGGAAGTGAAAAAGGAAGAAGAAGCTCCAGCAGCTCCGATGCTCGGTTCACCAGCTTCCCGCCGGCGTATGGGCGCGATGCGCGGTGCGGCGCCGAAAGAAGAATTTGGCGAAAAGAATCACGAAGTGCGTCTTGCGTGCATCGACATCGGCGGCGGCACCTCCGACCTCATGATCGCGAAGTACAATTTCGAGTCGAAGATCGACGACAGCATCCGCGGAAAAGTCCTCCATCAGGACGGCATCTCTCTGGCAGGCGACCAGCTGGCGAAACGTCTCCTTGAGCGCATCATCATTCCGGCATTTGCCGACACGATCGCGATGGACGAGGAAGACGTGAAGCTCATGTTCGGTCCGGAAGTTCCGCGTAACCGCGAGTTCCGCTCGCAGCGCATCACGTGGATGAACCAGCTCTTCATTCCGCTCGCCCAGCAGTACCTCACGCTGGCGACTGACGGGATCACCGACGAGCCGATAAACCACATGGACCCGGAGATCATCGATCCGGCGATTTTGGAATCCCTTCAGCGCGTCTTCGACAAACTGCGCGGCCCCGGCTACTACAATTTGCAGCAGGATATGGAACTTTATTTCCATCCGCAGGAATTTGAGGACGTCGTCATCGAAGTCTTCGACGAACTGATCTTCGACTTCTGCAAACGCTGCATCGACTACCAAGTCGACGCCGTTCTGCTTGCAGGCCAGCCGTCGAAACTCAGTTTCATTCAGAAACTGGTCCGCATGTACCTGCCGCTCCCGCCGTCGCGCATCGTCCCGATGTTCCACCACTACGCGGGCAACTGGTATCCGTACCAAGACGAAAAAGGCCGTCTTCCGGGCATCATCATCGACCCGAAAAGTCCGGTCGTCGTCGGTGCTGCGATCAACTTCATGGCCACGAACGGCATGCTGCCGCAGTTCAAGTTCGAAATGGAAGAACGCACGGACGAAAACTCCTACTATTGGGGCGTCATGAGCGATTCGACGAGCGGGATCCGTCCGGAACGCATTCTCTTCTCGCCTGCGGAAGAAAACACGCGCGAAGACATCATCGAATTCCGCACGAGTTCCCAGCGCGTCATCATCGGCCGAAAGATGAGTCCGATCGAAACTGCGCAGGCCTCTCCGATCTACGTCATCAAAATGGACGTCGGCGACAGAATTGGACGTACGGACGTTTCGATCAAGATCAAGCGCCATAAAGCGGAAGCCGGGCGCGACGAAAATCTGGAAGTCGATTCCGTCAGCGGTGTCGTGGCGGGTGAAGATGCGGTCCTCGGCGAAAACGTCTTCTTCAACTGGCGTACGCTTGCCGACGAACGCTACTATCTCGACACCGGAGGACTGGACAATATCGAGCTTGGCGGCGCGATCTGATCCCAATGTGAAAGGAGAACACGATGTCTTTTTTGACGAGAAAACCGGAAAACGCACAAACTCCGTCTCCCGCAGCGGCCGCACCAGAGCGTCAAGCGGGAGCGAATGCTGAGATCCAGTCCGGAAAACCGGCCGGAAGTGTTTCTTCCGGCAGAGTGTCCGAAACGGTTTCCTTAGCGGCACTTTACCAGGCGATCGCGGACTCACAGTCTCAGATCGCGCAGTACCTACTGGCGCGGGAAGCGGACGTTCAGGAACGAATGAGGTCGGGAAACTGCGGAACACTGCATGCCGAAAAAGTCGTGAAAGTTCCCTCGGAGGGATCGGCGACGGAAGCATTTCCGTCTCTTTCCGGCAATCCGGCACTGGCGGGAGAACTGCATCAAATGGCGCAGCACTTCCCGGTGATCCTGGACCGACTGAACATGCTGGGCCAATTCATGGACCAGCAGATGCTCCCGGCGCTCATGCAGCGTTTTGAGCATCTGGAACTTCTTTTGAAGGGAACTCCAGCCGTTTTTTCCGGTATTTCGCCGGAAATGGCCGCTGGAAATGCTTCCGCAATGGCTGGAAATGCTTCCGTAATGGCTGGAAATGGTGAAATGGCCGCTGCTGGAAACGCCTCGGATCCCGGAACGGAAATGATGCAGGGCGCTGCTTCTGCCGTTCAGGCTGGGACGCAGAATGCTTCTTTCGCAGACGACTCCATCACGGCTCCTGAGTCCGTCACTGAAGATCCGGCAGCCAGCCGCTCTGCCATGCCCGCCCCCTCTGCTCCGATGAGGAACTCCCGTTCCGGCGGCACGATGGAGCAGCTGGACAAAGCGGTCTTCGGCGAAATGGCATTGGAACCGTCGATCCAGAATGTGCGCCAGTACGTTCTTCAGGGGATCTTGGCACATGATGCCGTTTGCTCGTATCTGGGCGGGATCCTGATGATGTTCCAGTCGTCAACTCCCGAAAAAATGGTCCTTTTGCTCAAAGATCTCGGCGAGGCGCTTTACCGATTGGTCAACTCACTTCCGGAATGCGATCTGGAACAGTTTGAAGACTCCGTCGCACGCTGGGCGCAGTGTCTCTGCGAAAGTGCAGGACTCCAGAACCGGATCGAACTGGTGCATCCAGGACAGCGTTTTGATTCCGCACGCCACAATTCCGCCTTGCGCGGCGTGACTGTCACGCAGGTCATGGGGTGGGTCATCCTTCGCGGAAACGGCTCCGTTTACTCCAAGGCACTGGTAGACGTTCAGTAGCGCGCGTTTCGGCGAAAAGACACTTTCGGCGAAAAGACCGCATGAACGGCAGGCGGCAGAAAAACACACACAGCCTGCCGTTCACGCAGAGATAGCCGCAGCCGGTTCCCGCATTCCAATTTTCATCGCAAAAAAACCGGATCCGCTGGGCAGTCAAACTCGCTCAAACTCGCTCAAACCCGGTAAAAAACGGTAAAAAACGGCAAAAACAGTAAAAAACGGCAACCGAACACAGTAAAGCAAAACGATACATGAAAGGGAAATTTCAAAAAAAATGGATTTCAGCAGTTTGAATTTTGGAGATTTGATGGCTCGGGCACAGTCCCTGCAGTCTCAGGTCCACTCCATGCGTGAAACGATGCAGAACTCGACCTTTACGGGATCGGATGAAGATGACGCGATCCGCATTTCCATGACAGGCAGATACGCACCAGTCTCGGTGAAGTGCGATCCGGAACTTTTCGGTGAAGAAGAGGCAGAAATTCTGGAAAAAATCATCTTCGCGGCCCTCGTGAGCGTCACGAACCAGATCCGTTCTGCCGAAGAACAGGGAAAACACGATCTTGGTCAGTCGCTCGGATTACCGCCGGGACTGATGGATCAATTTCCAGGCTTCTGAATCGTGAGCACGCAGAAACCGTCGGCTTCGGCATTGGGGAGTTCCTGCACGCACGAAACACAAAAATCAAACCAAAAAACAGAACTTTACGATAAAACGGATCAGAGATGAAGACATTTCAATGCACAAAATGCGGCTGCACGCTGACGCAGCCCACCGAACCGTTTCGCTGCCCGCAGTGCGGGTCGCAGGGAATTGGACTTTTTCGCGCACTAGGAGACAGCGGAAATGGAGCCTACGGTATGCCGCAGCAGGGCGCTTTCCGACCGCAGCAGCCGGGAATGAACGGCGGATTTCAGCCGCAGGGAGGATTTGCCGCTCCGCAAGGCGGATTTCAGCAAAACGCTTACCAACCCCAGGGCGGGAATTTCCAGCAGGGAGGAATGAACGGCGGTTTCCAGCAGCAAAACGCTTTCGGACAGCAGGGCGGAATGAATGCCGGTTTCCAGCGTCCGAATCCTTCGGTCCCTTACGGCGGCGCAATGCCTGGAAACGGTGCGATGCCCGGCCGAATGGGAGGAATGCCGGGTGGGGCAGTACCGGGCGGAGCTGTTCCGGGGCGAATGGGAGGAATGCCGGCCGGTTCGATGCAGAACGGCGCGATGCCTGGCAATACCATGAACCGGATGGGCAGCGGTTTCCAGCAGCAGAACGCTTTTGGCAATGTGATGGGGGGAAATCCGTCCATGAACGGCCAGATGAACGGAAACTTCCAGCGTCCTGGATTTGGCGCTGCTCCGCAGGGAATGGGAAACGCCTACCCGCAGCAGGGCGGAAACTTTAGTCCGCAGGGAATGAACGCGCAGATGCCGCAAAATCCGCAGGCAGGTTTCCAGCAGCAGGGAATGAACGCACAGATGCCGCAGACTCCGCAGGCAGGTTTCCAGCAGCAGGGAATGAACGCACAAATGCCGCAGACTCCGCAGGCAGGTTTCCAGCAGCAGGGAATGAACGCACAGATGCCGCAGACTCCGCAGGCGGGTTTCCAGCAGCAGGGGATGAACGCGCAGATGCCGCAGACTCCGCAGGCGGGTTTCCAGCAGCAGGGGATGAACGCGCAGATGCCGCAGGATCCGCAGATAGGACAGGTCTCTCCGCAGGGTACGGCTCCGATGCAGAACATGAACGCGGGAATGCCCGGAATGCAGCCTGGCACAGCAAGCCAAACGCTCCCGCAGCAGGCGGCGCCTTCCGTTCCGCAAAATACAGCAGGTCCCCAGATTTCGGCTTCAGCACCGGCACAGCAATCGGCTCCGGAACCAATTGCCCCGCCCGTTCAGGCTCAACCGCCCGTTCAGGCTCAACCGCCCGTTCAGACGCAGCCGCCCGTTCAGCAGAATCTCCCGCCGCAGGCTCCTGTGCAGCCGGCATCTTCGGATCCCAAACCCGTTCCGGCACCCGGCCCGCAAGCGGCCCCAAGACCCATACAGAAACCGGGCACGAAACCCATCCCGCGTCCGGCTGGAAGTGCTCCGGCATCAGGTTCTCCAACGGCTCCTCGGCCTGCAGGTGCTCCGGCACAGCGTCCAACGGCTGCTCCGCAAAAACGCCCCATGGCTCAGGTCCAGCAGCGTCCAGTCCAGCGTCCGGCAGCTCCCTCCGATCAGAAACCGGCAGCCGCTCCGGAACAGCGCGGGATCCGCGTCCGTCAAGTCCCGCAAAGACCAGCAGCCAGCGCTCAGGCAGAACGTCCGCGTTACCGTGCGCCGGAACCGCGTCCGCAGATCCGTCCGGAGATCGACCGTCCGGAACGCTGTTTCTGGGGCTTTCCGGAACAGCCGCCTTTCACGTGCGATGCGCGTCCGATGCGCAATGCGCCGGTCGTGGACGAAAAAGGACGTCTGGTACTCGTTTCCCAAGGAAAACTTTTCTGTCTGGACATCACGCGGCCTGAACCGGAAGTCGTCTGGGAGTACATGATCCAGTCTCACGTTCCAGGACCCGTCGTAGTGGACCAGCATGGCGATTACCACCTCCACGCAATGGACGGCTACCTGCACATGGTAACGAAAGACGGAAAACAGTCCTACCGTCCGGTCCAGGTCGGCGAACCGCTCGGATATGCGGCTCCGATCGTGGACGGATGGGGCAACACGCTCATCAGCGGATACAATGGTGGCCTGATCCGCGTGAATTCGCAGGGCCAAAAAGATGCCCGTCCGTACTTCCGCACCCGCGCCAAGCTCGATTCTGCCGGCGTCATCGCGGGCAGCGTGCTTTACATCGGCTCCGAAGACGGTTACCTTTTCGCCATTGATCTCGACGATGCGGGAGGACGTCTTCTCTGGGACCAGAGCAAGGAAGTAGGATACGCAGGCGGTTTCCTCAATTCCTCCCCGGCGATCGGTGCGGACGGGATCATCGTCGTCGCGACCCGGGCAGAAAAACTCATGGGGTTCCACTCCACCGGTGAAGTCGCTTGGACTGCGTACATGCCGGGGCAGCTTCTCGGTTCTCCGGTCATCGACGCCAATGGAAACATTTACGTCGGCGCCAGTATGTCGACGCGCCAGGGAAACTGCGGCTACCTCGTCTGTGTGGACGGCGTCTCGCACAAGATCCGCTGGCAGTTCGAAACCGACGACATGATCGAATCCACGCCGTGCATCGGCGATGACGGAACGATCTACTTCGGCGACAATTCCGGATGGCTCTACGCGCTGAATTCCCACGGCGACAAGAAATGGTCTTCAAAATTCGAAGCTGGGATCCGTTCTGCCGGAACCATCGCGGCTCCGAAACTCCTGACGTTCGCACTGGATGACGACGTTCTGGTCGCGGTCCGATGCGAATCGGAAGAGCTGTGCGAAGCTGGATGGCCGAAGCTCGGGCACGATAATTTCCACAGTTTCCTCGGACCGGTCGCTCCGCCGAAACCGGTTTCCGAAGACGCGCCGGAATAAAAAACACCCCCAGCTAAAAAGCATCCCCAAGCGGGAACTTGAGCATCCAGGGGCGGTCCGGCCGCCTCTGGACTGCGAGCGCTCTTGGAATGAAAGAGCTGACTCAAACCCCAAAAGAGCTGACTCAAACCAAATAAAGAGCTGACTCAAAAAAAGAGCCGGTTCCTCAATAAACACAAAAATCAAACGAAACAAAACAGGAAAATTCCAAATTTTAAGGAGTTTCAGAGCATGGCATACACGCGAGAGGAAATGACTCAGCTTCTGCAGGGCGTAGCGGCTGATTTTGAAAAACTGGAACATGAACTTCAAAAAGCGGTCGTGGGACAGAGTGAAGCAGTCCGCACGTCGCTAGCGGCGCTGATCCTCGGCGGACACGTTCTGATCGAGGGGCTTCCCGGCACCGGAAAGACGCATTTGGGCAATTCTCTGGCGGAGATCGCGACGCTTTCTTCAAGCCGGATCCAGTGCACGCCGGACCTGATGCCGACGGACATCATCGGTACGTACGTCATCATGGAGACCGCGCAGGGACGCCGTGCCTTTGAATTCCAGAAAGGCCCGCTTTTCGCAAGCATCGTCCTCGCAGACCAGATCAATCGAACGACGCCGCGCACTCAGTCCGCGATGCTGGAAGCGATGGAGCAGGGATCCGTCACGGTCTCGACGGAAAATTTTGCACTTCCGGATCCGTTCATGATCGTCGCGACACAGAATCCGCTGGAACAGGAAGGCACCTACCCGCTTCCCGAGGCGCAGGTGGACCGGTTCCTTTTCCAGACGAAAACTTCCATGCCGAAACCGGACGAAATGGCCGTCATTCTTCAGCGTTCCACCGGTTCACAGCTTCCGGTACTGCGCAGCGTCATGGACGGCAAACGGATCCTGAAAATGCGCGACATCATCCGAAACGTCTCGATCTCCGACGACCTCTGCCGCTGGTGCGTTTCGCTTCTGGACGCCTCGCAGCCGACGGGAAAAACCGCAGTTTCCGCAGTGAAAGACTACGTCCGCTACGGGATCGGGCCGCGCGGCGTGCAGGCGCTCGTTTTGGCGGCAAAATTCTCCGCAGCGGTGGAGGCTCGGCCTGACGTCACGAAAAACGACCTCCTAAAACTCGCATTGCCCGTCCTTCGTCACAGGATCTTCCTAAATTTCCGCGGCGAAGCGGAAGGGATCTCCAAAGACGAGATCCTGACACAGCTCATCGGCAAGTGATCTGCAGATCCGTACGATCTGCGAATCAGCGAAGTTTACGGCATGAAAGGAAAACTCATGACATCGATCTTCACTCCGGAGCTTGAGAGACAGCTGAAGGTCAGCGTCCGAACGGCACTGCGATGTGGCGGCGGGATCCTCGCATTCCGCCCAGAAACGCTCCCCGCCGGCGGAACGGAATGGACGGGACTGCGCGACTACACGACGGGCGACGACCCCCGGAGGATCGACTGGGGCATCTGCGCACGCCACGACGAACTGCGCGTGCGCGTCTATGCGGGAACGGCTCGGCGTAAAGCGTACCTGCTTCTCGACACATCGTTCGGCATGAGTTTCCGTCCGGAAAAACTCTTGGCGGCCAAACGTGCAGCGGCAGTTCTCGCAGCGGGGATCCTAGGATCGGGTGCGTCTTTGGAATTTGGCGCATTCACGCCGGATCTCACGCTTTTTCCGCTCCTGACTCACCCGCAAAAGTGCGGCCGATTCCTTCGATTCCTGGAAGAAACGCCGTTTTCCGAGACGCCAGATCTCGTGAATTTTGAATTCACCGCCCACGCGTTCCTCTCCCAGAATCGCAAGCCGGGCGAGCTGTACATCCTGAGCGACTGCTTTGGTGAGTCGGATTCATTTCGCAAAGATTTTGAGATCGGGCTGGATCGGCTTCAGCGGGCGGGTTTTTCCTGCCGGCTGATCCATCTGACGGACCCGACAGACCGGGCTGAGAATTTCGTCGGAGACGTAGACATCTGCGATGAATGCCGCGGTTACCGTCAAACGATCACCCTTACGGAGCGTGATCTGGCCGTCTATCAGCGGCTTTACGATGCGTACCTTGCAGACGTTCAGAAATACTGTGCGGACCGCGCGATCCCGTACGCACGCATTTCGTCAGCCTCGCCGATGGACGTTCTCTGCTTTACGGCACTTGGACTCCCGGAAAAAGCAGCCCGCGCCAATCCATGGTCTGAATACATTTAACGGAAGGCGGATCGAAACGGACTTCCCCCAAAACACAATTTCCAAACACAATTTCCAGAAAAAACAGGAATGGCTGCGGAGTTTTTTAAAGAAAATTCACCGTGCCCCCTGTTTTTTTTCGGCAAATATGGTATAATGAACAAGATTTTAGTTTCCGGCGGGAGTTTTGTGCCGGATTTTGAAAGTGTTTTCATTTTTTCAGATTGGAGTCAAAATGTCTCTGAAAAGTCCTCAACTCGTGAAAACTGACATCAAAAAAGTCGGTATCCTTTTCTCCGGCGGTCCCGCTCCGTCAGCTAATGCCGTCATTTGCTCCGCCGCGGACTGCTTCCGCCGCGCTGGTATCGAAGTTTACGGTTTCCTGAACGGCTACACGCACCTGGTCGACTACAAAGCGGGTGACGTGCTCGCGGAAGGCGTCGCCTACCTGCGTCTGGACAAAATGAATCTGGAAGGCCGCCGCACGGAAGGCGGGATCATCATCGGTTCCGCACGAGCCAACCCGGGCAAAGCGATGAGCAAACCGGAAGACCTCACCAATGCCGAAGCCACTGCACCGATGAAGACGGTCTACGACGCACTCTGCTCCCTGGGCATCGACGTCCTGATCTCCATTGGCGGCGACGACACGCTTACGACTGCCGCGAAATTCAAGCTCTATCAGGATACGTTCGGCGCCGACGCGAAAAAGATCCGCGTCATCCACCTGCCGAAAACGATCGACAATGACTACGAAGGCATCGACTTCACCTTCGGTTTCTTCACGGCCGTTGACCTCATGGCCCGTCAGCTGCGCAACCTCCTCTTCGACGCAACGGCAACCAACTGCTACTACGTCGCCCAGCTCATGGGACGCAAAGCCGCGTGGCTTTCCTACGGTTCCGCCATTGCCGGCGAAGCTTCGCTGTGCATCGGTCTGGAAGACGTCATCAACGAACCGGAACTGATGGGAACGGAAGACTCCTACAGCCCGCAGACCGGCGAACTGCTCGTTGACGAAAACGGCAATGCGAAGAAACGCGAGATCGTCCTGTTCGACAAACTCATCGGCCGTATCGCGGATACCGTTGAAAAACGCATCAAGCTCGGCAAAAAATGTGGCGTCATCTGCGTCGCGGAAGGTATTGGCGAATACCTGCCCCTCTCCGAGATCAAATGCTGCATCTCCGACGACGAATACCGCAGCCTGAAACCGGACACGTTCGGCCACTACCCCGTTTCGCAGCTGAAGTTCAGCTCCCGTCTCGGCCGTCTGGTCGCTGACGAAATGGCGAAGCGCGGCTACGGCAAAATGAAGTTCGTCGGTCTCCAGTTCGGTTACGAAGTCCGCTGCCAGCCGCCGACGGGTTTCGACGTCATCATGGGCAGCCAGCTCGGTACTGGTGCGTACGTTTCCCTCGTGGAAAACAGCATGAACGGAGTGATGGTCTCTGTTGGAAAAGAAATGGAACTTGAATTCCGTCCGTTTGAAGACCTGATCAACATGGCGAAACTTCGTGCCTACCAGCGTCCGCTGCGCCTCGGCAAAGGCCTCCACAGCCTTGCGCGCTACATGGAAGAGTGGGTGGAAGAGTAAATTTTTGAACAAACTCTGTCCCCGGGCATCTTTCTCCGATCCGGAGCTTTCGATCCGCGAGGCCAGAGAGTTTCAAAACACACACGGCGGAAAGAATGTGCAGTTCCAACCCGATCTGCAGTTTCTTTCCGTACGTGCCATTTAAAAGGAACTTTCCCAAACATCAAAAATCGCGAAACCGCAAGTTCTCCAAGGACTTGAACGTGAAATTTCCGCATACCGTGTGATCACCCTTCCGGTTTCTGCGTACGCTCGTAAAATTTTCAGTTTCGTGAAATTTTCAGTTTCGTGAAATACACAGAAGAAGGAAACGCCGCATGAACGCAGCAGTCAAGTCACTTTTGGAACGTCCGAGCCGCACCAAGATCGTCGCAACGCTTGGACCGGCTTCTGATTCGGAAGAAATGCTCGAAAAACTGATCATCGCGGGCGTAGACATTTTCCGGATCAACGCAGCTCACGGCACGCAGGACCGATTTGCTGTCATGGTGAAACGGATCCGAAGCGTCTCGAAGAAAATCGGTCTTCCCGTTGGGATCCTCATGGACCTTGCCGGCCCGAAGATCCGTTTGGGCGAGCTGGAAAATGGCGAGCTGACGCTTGAAAGCGGCTCGGAAATGGCGTTCGTCTCTCAAAAGTTTCTCGAAAAAGCCGCGGTGAGTCCAGAATTAGCCGGTATTCCGTACGTCACGTGCACTTACGAGCCTCTGGTGAATGAACTGCGTGCTGGAGACCGAATCGTTCTGGCAGACGGAACGGTCGAATTAACGGTCTCGCAAGTTTCGGCTAAGAAAAATCAATGGGCCAAATGCCGTGTTCTTGACGGCGGAACGGTCCGAAGCCGCCAGGGAGTCAATCTTCCCGGTGTGAAGCTCAGTATCCCCGCCATGTTGGAGATCGACCGGAGCAACGCAGCTTGGGCCGCGAAAAACGGGGTAGATTTTCTCGGTCTGAGTTTCGTTCGGCACGCGTTTGAGATCACGGACCTGAAAAATCTCATCGCAGAAAACGGCGGCACGACGCAGGTCGTCGCGAAGATCGAGAAACCGGAGGCTTTGGAAGAGCTTTCCGAAATCGTAAAAGAGACCGATGCCGTCATGGTCGCCCGCGGAGACCTTGGCGTTGAGACAGACATTGCGCGCGTCGCAGTCCTTCAGAAAGAGATCATTCAGATTTGCCGTGCGTATCGCCGGCCGGTGATCGTCGCGACGCAGATGCTGGAATCCATGACGCATACGAATCTGCCGACCCGTGCGGAAGTTTCCGATGTGGCAAACGCCATTCTGGACGGAACGGATGCCTGCATGCTCTCCGGCGAAAGTGCGGTTGGTGAATTCCCGGTCGAAACGGTCCAGATGATGCACAGGATCGCACTGGGAACGGAAGAGACGCTGGAAACGGACTGTCTCACGCTCATCCCGGAAACGTCACCGTTCGACCCAGTTTTGGAGATCATGGCACGCAATGTCTGCGATCTGGCAGAAGAACTGGACGCAAAATTCATCGTCACGGCCACCTCTAACGGTGAAAGTGCCCGATGTCTTTCCGCGAACCGCTGCCCGACGCGGATCATCGCACTGACTCCATCCCGCGATACACTGCAAAAAATGTGTCTTGACTGGGGTGTCATTCCAATGGAACTGCCTAGATCCAAGAAGACAGCCAAAGACATCATGACATATGCGCTGGAACTTCTGAAAAAAGAGGAACTCCTCGCTCCGGGAGAACGGATCATCCTCTTCACGGATGCCAGTTTCGGGACGGCACAAAATGCGATCGTCGTATACGATGAGAAGTAAACGGGGCAAAGAGACCTTTTCAATGAAAATTTGGAATCCAGATTCAGATCAGCTCCCAGAACAGTTTCGACGCGGAGCCGTGACGGTGGGAAATTTTGACGGCGTGCATCACGGTCACGCCGAGATCATTCGCTGCATGAAAGCTCATGGTCTCCCTTTGACCGTCTTCACATTTGCACGGCATCCGCGTCAGATCCTGAATCCTTCAGACGCTCCGCAAAGGCTCACTTCGCTGGCGCGTCAGGAAGAACTGCTTCGCGCACTTGGTATTGAGACCGTCATTTTTGCACCAACAGAGAAGATCCTTTCCTGGTCCCCTGAGACGTTCTTTCAGAAAGTCATCGTCGATTTTCTTGACGCAGCCGTCGTCGTCGAAGGTCCAAATTTTCATTTTGGAAGAGGACGCATGGGCAACACTCGGCTTCTTGAACGTCTTTGTACAGATTCGGGACGCCAAATGAAAGTCGTTGAAACTTTACTTGAGATCAACGGCAGCCCCGTTTCCAGTTCAAGGATCCGTGAAATGATCTCCTTGGGAAACATTACGAACGCCAATACGCTGCTGACGGCCCCATACCGGCTCACCGGAACGGTCATTCACGGAGAAGCACGAGGACGAACTCTCGGTTTTCCAACAGCAAATTTGGGAGAGATCCAGACTCTTATTCCCGGCCATGGCGTCTATGCCTGCCGAGCAATTTTAGAAAATGGCATTTCCTGTCCCGCTGCCGTTCATATTGGGCCGAATGTGACGTTTGGAGAAACGGAGACGAAGGTCGAGATCCATCTTTTGGATTTCTGCGGCGACGTTTACGGAGAGACCCTGAGTATCGATTTTCATTCCCGTCTGCGTAAACTCGTAACGTTTCCGGACCGCGATGCTCTCATGAAGCAGATCGACCAAGATATTTCCGAGACGCGAAAGCGCATTGAAGATTTCTAGATCCGAGCAAAACAGCCTAAAAAAATCGCCCTGGACCAAGAGTTTTCGTCCAGGGCTGAAAATAGTCCATCTTCTCCACGGTGTGACGTCGTGCCTCTTCCGTGTTTTCAGTGGTGAAATCGGCACGCAGTTTCCGGCTGGACCAGCACCAAACTCAGTCCACAGTCACTTCCGTACCGTGTTTCGCCATGTAATCCTTCACGAATTTCTTTGCTGCCTCATCCGTAATTTGGTTACCTTCCCGGATCGTCAGCGTTTTCAGATTCGGCATATCCAGGAAATTGGAAAGACACGCATCCGTCAGACCAAGATCCTTTATAAGCAGCCAATGCAGAGAAGTCATCTTCCCGAGGACTTTCGTATCATCATCCGTGAGTTTCGTCCCGCCAACATTCATGATCTTGACGTGGGAAAGAGCCGTCAGCATTTCCAAATTTTCTCCGGAAATGTCAGTCCCTTCCAGATACAGGCCGTCAATATTCACCATTTTCGCGATATTCGGCAGCGACGCGGAAGTGATCGGATTATTCTGGATATTCAGAGAAGTCAAACGCGTCAGTGAGCCCCAGTTGGCCGTCTGCGCATCCGTTACGTTGGCTTCGACGGCATTCAAAGTGTTCAGGTAGATCAACTTGCCGACCAAGGCCATGGCTTCGTCCGAATTGTTTTCACTGCTCAGATGCACGACACTTCCCAACCGGGTAAGCGAGTCGCGGATCACGAGGATATTCATTGCGTCAAGCTGGGCGCAGATCTGCGCATCGGCATCTTTGACTTCCTGCGGGATCGCGTCCGGATCGAGCAGCGTTTCATCGCCGCCTGCCGTGAAGGGATTCTGAATATTCAAATCAGCAAGCGTCGCATCCCGCCATTCCAGGAACCATTTCGGCTGCGTGAGATTGACCCAGAGGACGAATGCCGTCACGATCCCCAAAATTCCCAAAAGGAAGATCAAAAGACCGTGCCCGCGCGGAGCATCTTCTTTCTGTTTGCCTTCGGCACAAACTTCCACATTTTCGACTCTCTCCAGATCCGTGCTAAACTGTGCGAACTGGGGATCCTGCATTTCATTATTACTCATGAACACTCTCCATTAGGGACTTAGCTGAAATTTAGCTGTTAGCTGGAATTTGCTGGTGCTTGTGCCGAATATGGCGCAGGCGGGAGGCTTTTAAGGAAATCAAAAAAACAAAAATCGATCAAATCGATCAAATCGATCTCGCTCCCCGATCCAGGCCAATTCCGTCCCTCAAAATACAGTTTACGATCGGGCCGGGAGTGGATCGGGCCGGGAGTGGATCGGGCCGGGAGTGGATCGGGCCGGGAGTGGATCGGGCCGGGAGTGGATCGGGCCGGGATCTGAATGGCGGGTCGGAGGCCAGACAGCGGCTCTACTCGCAAAATACGCCGATACTTCGGAATTTTTCGTAACGGGCCTCAAGCAGAGCGTCGATCGGCAGCTTCTGGAGTTCCTTGAGTGAAGTTCGGAGGTAGTTTTTGAGGTTTCCAGCCATCAAACGCGGATCGCGATGAGCGCCGCCGAGCGGCTCCGGGATGACGGCGTCCACGATCCCTAAGCGATGCAGGTCTTTGGAGGTCAGACGCAGTTCCTTCGCCGCTTCCTGTCGGAATTCCCTGCTCTTCCAAAGGATCCCGGCGCAGCCTTCCGGACTGATGACAGAATAGTAAGCGTGCTCCAGTATCGCGACGCGGTCACCAACGCCAATGCCGATCGCGCCGCCGGACCCTCCTTCGCCGATGACGACACAGATGATCGGAGTGCGCAGCCGGGACATTTCAAACATTCCCTGCGCAATGACCCAAGCCTGCCCGCGTTCTTCCGCACCGATCCCAGGCCACGCGCCGGGCGTATCGATCAGCGAGATGATGGGGAGTCCGTATTTTGCGGCCATTCGCATTTTCTGGATCGCTTTTCGGTAGCCTTCCGGTTCCGCACAGCCATAGTGACAGTCAGTCCGTTCCGCAAGATTTTTTCCCTTCTGATGCCCCACGACCATACACCGCATCCCATCAAGCTTCGCCCAGCCGGTCAGGATGGCCCGGTCATCGCCGAAAAAATGGTCGCCGTGCAGTTCGACGAATTCGTCGAAAGCGAAATTCAGATAGTCACTCGTCTGCGGACGGTTTGGATGCCGGGAAACTTCCACAGTTTCCCACGGCTGAAGGTTTTGGTAAATACTGCGTTTTAAATCAACCAGTTCCTTGCGCAGCCGCTTGATCGACTCTTTGATCTCACTGGAATCTCCGGAGTTTTTCTCCATTTCTTCCAATCGGTTCTCCAGTTCATAAATCGGCTGCTCAAATGAAAGTTGAATATCCATATCGTGTTTCGTAAAGGGAAAAGGGAAATGTGATCCGGCCGCACGACCGAGAAGATCTCGATCCACACCAATGCTCCAAACCGGAAAAAGCCAGTCACTGCATAGCTTTCTGTCACCGTACGGCTTGCAATCACTGCGGACGCTGCGGCTGACGCTTGAAGATCCGGATCTCCTTCAGCGAATTCTGGAATTCCGTCATCGATACAGGCCGCTCTGCCGGCAGTTTTGCCATCGTTTTACGCAGGAGCTTCGCGAACTCCGGCGTCACCATCGGATTCAGCGAATCGGCGGCAGGCACCGGGAGATTCAAATGCTGGTGGACCAGATGACTGAACGTTGGTCCTGGATAGGGAGGCGCCCCCGTCACCAGTTCGAAAAAAATACAGGCCAAAGTGTAAGCGTCGGAACGGGAGTCCGTTTTTTCGCCGCAGATGAGCTCCGGAGAAAAAAAACGTCCTTGATTCGAAAAATGTTCCGCCTTGCGGAAGTACGCACCAAGGCCTCGGTTTTTTCGAGCAAAAGGAAACTCGACCAGTTTCGTCTCGTTCGTTTCCAAGTCAACGACAAAAACATCCGGCGCAAGCGACTGATGGACCCAGCCGATGGAATTGAAAAAGGCGACGGATTCCGTCATATCCTGCACGATCTGCGGGACTCGCCACGCATATGCGTCCAGCCCCTCACGCAAAATGTCCGAAAGCGGTGTCCCGGAAAGCCACTCGGTGATCAGTGCCGATTGCCCGTGCTCACTCACAAGGTCAAACATCTCCACGATTTTAGGATGATGGATCTCGCGTCCGATACTATATTCATGATGAAGCATAGCGAGGACCCTGCGGTCCTGGCGCAATTCATCCCGCGGCATCTTCATCGCCACTTGGATCCCCAGCTGATCGTTTTTACCGCGAAAAAGCTGAGTCTTGGCCCCAACGCAAACGCATTTCTGGATCTCAAATGCACCTATCACGCTTTGTGCCATACACTCTCCCATTATATCGTATCTTCCGAAACTGCCCCCGGCATCATTTCAGATACGCTTCGCTCCGGAATTTTCGTTTCCGAGCGAAAGGCCCACTCTTCGAACTTCGAAAGGCGGTCCGTTCTTCCTGCTTCCAGCCGCAGTCTCCGTTTCGGCTTCCGGTACTGACGGCCCGCACGAAAACTCACTGGCCCCGTGCACTCAAGCCTCTGAATTTTCTTCTTCAGCTTTATTTTAGCAGATTTTGTTTTTTTTTCAATCACATTGTTCCGGTTTTGGATAAAATTCACTAAATTTCTTGGAAATATTTTCGGATTTTCCCTTGCCCGACCCCAAATCTACGCATCATCTCCCAGAAAACGGATCCAAAGCAGATAGAGACCCTGCGGAGGCGCCGTCGGTCCTGCCTGACTCCGGTCCCGTGACTCGATGAGTTCCCCGACCCATTCAGCAGGGTGCGTTCCGCGTCCAACTTCCATGAGCGTCCCCGCGATATTGCGCACCATATTGTAAAGAAAGCCGTCAGCTTCCACCTCGATCACGATGAAATCTTCCGGAGCTCCGACCATCGGAAGAAAAAGCGGAGCCGTATCCGCGGAGATCCCCCGCCGGACCGAGATGTCGAAGATCGTCCGAACGGAACTCGTTCGCGGTGAACCAACGTTTTCCAATGCCGCAAAATCGTGCGTTCCGAGCATATGCCGCGCCGCCTGCGCCATTGCGTCTGCATCGAGCCGAACGGCCGTCAGTTTTCCCATCCGCCACGCGTAACGGCGAAGAAAAAGTTCCGGAAACGGACCGTCCTGGATCAGGTAACGGTAGCGTTTCCGCACAGTGTCCCGAATGGGGTGAAAATCTTCCGGCGCCTCAACGGCATCCAGTACCAGAACGTCTCCCGGAAGATTCGCATTAAGCGCTTTGGAAAACGACTCGATCGGGATCCGCAGATCCGTCCGAATAGACGCCGTCTGCCCGACTGCATGCACTCCGGTGTCCGTTCGGCTGCTCCCGAGGAGCTGGAACGTTCCGTCCTCCATCGTCCCGCCCGTCATTCGCTCCATCGCCGAAACGAGCACTCCCTGAACCGTCCGGACCACATTCCCCTGCTGATACTGCCAGCCGTGAAAATCGGACCCGTCGTACGCGACTTTGATTCGAATATTGCGCATGATCCTACGCTCCGTTCCCTTTCCATTCTCCTAAAATCTTCCTTTTCCCATTCCTTTTCCCATTCCTTTTCCCATTCCTTTTCCCATTCCTTTTCAGTGCGTATCCGTGCATTTTCTGTGCACTCTGTGGTAAGATCCATGCCGAAAAAGGCATTTCCGGATCCATTTCGTGTCTTTTCGTGCCTTCCGTGAAATTCGTGTCAGGGCACGTTCACGGCCTTCTTTCCCCTTTTTCCTTCCCGTGTGTTTCCGTGCATTTTCTGTGCACTCAGTGGTAAGATCCATGCCGGAAGAGCCTAAAAAAACGCGAAAGGCCAGGGGGAGCTGACCTTCCGCGCCGAACCTCCGAAACGGGCATGGGGAGTCCGTCCGTCCCGGAGTCGAAAAAATTTCAAATTGCGGATCGCCCTATGCGGTGCCGCCAACTCTGGAGCACCCCACAGTATACCACAAACTGCAAATTATTTCAAGACCTCCCCCTCAGAAATTCCCTTTTCCATCAAATTTCGGACCGAATTCTGAGCACAGAGCCAGAAGAGTGCCGGTCGGACGAAGAATTCCATGAGCGTCGAGGTCACGAGTCCCCCCACGACGACCGTCGCGATCGGATAGAGGATCTCTCGGCCAGGCGTTTCCGGCGAAAGAGTCAGCGGGATGAGTCCCAGCGCGGAGGTCATTGCCGTCATGAGGACCGGCGCAACACGGTCCCGTCCCGCTCTCAGAAGCAGCTCACGCGAGAACTCCATTCCCTCAAAACGCATGAGGTGGAAGTAGTGATCGATGAGCAAAATACCGTTTCGCGACGCGATCCCGCACAGCGAGATCATGCCGACGAGATTCGGGATGGACCGATCCTGCCCGGTCAGCATCATCGCGATGACTGCGCCAACGAGTGCCATGGGAAGCGACGACATGATCTGGAGCGCGATGTTTGCCGAGTGGAACATTCGGTAAAGGACCAAAAAGATCATCCCCAGCGAGAAGACCGAAAGCAGAAGCAGACGCCGCGTCGACTCCTGCTCGCTCTGGAAAAGTCCCGTCAGTTCCACGGAAACGTCCCCGGCCGTCAGCTCGCCCCAATGCGGTTCCAGAGCCGTTTCAATGTCGTTTTTAATGTCCACAGCACCACGGTTTCTCGGACTAGCCTGAACAGTGATCTGCGCCCGGCACGCCTCATGACTGATGCTCGCAGGCCCTTTCGCCTCCGCGATATGCGCGACTTCGCAAAGCGGGATCAAACTGCCGGATGGAAGCTGGATCGGAAGCTGACGGAGCGACTCAACATCCTCGCGGTACGTCTCGGCAAGACGGAGCAGAATGTCGAATTTCTTCTCTCCGTCAAGGATCTGGGACGCTTCCACCCCCTGCATCGCGATCTCCACCGTCCGGTTCACCGCCTCCGGAGTCAGACCGTAGACCGCCAAAGCATCCCGATCCAGCGTGATCTGAAGCTGCGGAATGTCGATCTGGACCGGATCGATGCGGACGGAACCGATCCCCGGGATCCCGGAAATGAGCGACTGGATCCGATTCGCTCTTTGACGCAGCGTCTGCATCTCCGGACCACGGATCTTGACGGCGATCGTGGAGCTGCTTCCCGTCCGCAAGTGCGAGATCGCGTGCTGAAGCGGCTGATCGTAGAAACTCACGGCCCCCGGCGTGTCGGACTGCGTCAGGATCTGGTCGATATCGTTGAAGATCTCGTCGATGCCGCGCTCGGAATTCAGATCCAGCGTGCAGAGCATCTCCGACTGATTCACGGGGACCGCGTGCTCGTCAAGCTCCGCACGTCCCGTTTTCCGAACGACCGAAAGAACGCCCTCGATCTGAAAAAGCTGCGCCGCGATCGCGTCGCCGTACGCTTCGCTCGTTTCCAGCGACTTTCCCGGTGCAAGCGTCACGTTCACCTGCGGTGCGCCTTCATTGAACGGCGGAACGAAATCCCGCTCCATCTGCAGGAAGACCCATCCGAAAAAAAGGACCGACGCAAACGCAAGCGTCAGGATCAGCTTCGGAAATGCGAGACTCACGCGGATCGCGCACCCCGCAAGATACTTCGCCAGACGGAGGATCAGACCTTCCTTTTCACTGCTTTTCCGCGCACTGGAAGGAAGGAGGAAAAACGTAAGCACCGGCGTCAGCGTCAGCGAGACAGCCAGCGACGAAAGGATCGAGAGGACGTACGCCAGTCCGAGCGGCGAGAAAAGCCGTCCTTCCATCCCCGGAAGGAAAAAGATCGGGAAGAAGACCAGCACGACGATCATCGTGCCGTACACGATCGAGTTTCGGATCTCCGTGCTCGCATCGTAAACGACCCGGATCACGCTTTTTCGTTCCGCCTCCGGAAGACGGAAATTTTCACGCAGACGGCGGAAAATGTTCTCAACGTCCACGATGGCATCGTCGACCAGCTCGCCGATCGCGACCGCAAGACCGCCAAGGGTCATCGTGTTGATCGAGAGCCCGAACCATGCGAAGACCAGGCACGCGATCAGGACAGAAAGCGGCATCGCCAAGATCGTGATGAAGGTGACGCGCAGATCCATCAGAAAAAGCGCAAGGATCACGAGCACCAGAAGCGCACCGACCCAAAGAGCTTCCAAAACGTTCTGAAACGCCAGGTTGATGAACGTCTGCTGCTGGTAAAGCGGCGCGATGCGGATACCGGGATGCTTCAGCTGGAGCGTTTTCTCGATCTGCTGCGCTTTTTCCAGGATCCGTCCGGAAAGTTCCCGCGTGTCGGCCCCCAGCTGCTTTTCCACCGTCAGGACCACTGCGGGACCGGAAAAAACGGAATCATCATCCCGGCGCACATACGCCCCGGCCGAACCGACCTTCACGGCCGGCGCACAGCGGACTTGCGCGACTTGGGCAAGAAGGACTGGAGGATCCGTTGCCGAACTCACGACCAGTTTCCTCAGCGCTTCCAGTTTCTTTTCGTCATCCGGATCGTCCACCCGGCCGAGAGACCGCACGAGGATCTGATCCGGTCCCTGCCGCGTCAGGAAACCGCCCGTCACGTTCCGATTGCTCTCGGAGATCGCCGTTTCCACCATCTCTAGAGTCACGCCGTAGCGCTTCATCGCATCCGGATCCGCCTGGATCTGAAACTGCTTCACGTCGCCGCCGATGACGAGGATCTCCGCGATTCCGGGCAGTTCCAGAAGCTGTTTCCGGATCGTCCAGTCGCCGATCGTGCGCAGTTCCATCGGATCCATTTCTCCCGACTCGTCCCAGAGCGTCAGAAACATCAGCTGCGCGAGCATCGACGTCGCCGGAGTCATGCGCGGAGCCGCTCCTTCCGGAAGGATCTCCGAGGCCAGCTGGATGCGCTCATCCACGATCTGCCGGCAGTCCAGAGGCTCCATGTGCCAGTCAAACTCGATGATGATGACCGAAAGTCCCGTAGATGAGGAACTCCGGATCGTCTGAATGTCACGCGCGCCGTTCAGGTACGTTTCCAGCGGGATGGTGATCTGCGTCTCGACCTCTTCCGGAGCCATGCCGGGACACTCCGTCATGATGGTGACCCGCGGTCGGCTGATGTCCGGAATGACTTCGATCGGGAGTTTCATCGACTGGAGCGTACCGTAAACGAACAGACCGACGGCAGCGATCAGAATGATGAGCCGATTATTGAGCGAAAAACGAATGAATGCGTTAAACATTTCCTTTTTCCCTCCTTCCGGTCAATGATTGTGCCCGGCGTGCGGGTCGATCGCGGCTCCGCTTCCGTTCTGCGCATTCAGAGCGTCCAGAATGAAAGAGGCCCCGTTCGCTGCGATCCTGATCCCGGCTTTCACAGTACCGTCGTTCGCCAGAACTGCATGTTCCCGCGTTCTGAAAAGAAGATGCACGGGCGTCTTCTTCCAGAGTTTCTCACCGCAGGAAGTCTCTTCTGTCAGCTCAAAAACGAACGTCTCATGCACATTCCGCGCAACCGCTCCTGCCGGAACGACGAAAACGTTTTCGACCGTCTCGTACGCGATCTCCATCTGGCACCGCTGCCCCGGTTTGTAGAGCCAGTGCACGTAAAGCGGCGGATGCTCTTCCGAATGCGGTTCAGGTCCCGCTCCGTCAAGCACGACGTTTTTGAAATCCGCGAAACACGAAAGCGTCCGATCCTGCTCATCGATCCGGCTCTCGACCATCCGGAGACGCAGATCTTCCAGCGACGCCTTCCCGTTTCCCTCAAACGTCACGCGGACAGTCGTTTCGGGATCTTTCAGCGCTTTCAGGAGGATCCCCTCATTGATCGCAAATGCGTCGCCTCGGACCGTCAGCTCGCAGAGATCGCACAGGTCGCACAGGGCTTCACCGACATCGACTCTCTGACCGACCTTCACGTAAAGCGTCTCAAAAACGACAAAGACCTTGACCTCTCCCGGATTCTGCTCCGAAACGATCCCCTCGTGGCTCACCGGAGGCACGCAGACCGTCATCACGTGCGTGAACGGCTTCCGCTCCGTCTCCACGCGCTGAAGGACCTCCTCCGGAAGACCAAGGACACGAATGGCATTTTTCTGATCCCGAATGTCGATGAGCGTCTCCTTCAGACGCACGTCAAGCTCACGGCGGCGCTGCGGTGCCAGACCGCTAAGATTCTCATCGATCTCGGCGATCTCATGCTCCAGAAACTCTTGCGTTTCGAGCAGCTTCAGAAGCGCGGTCTGAGCGTCCAGCATTTCCGGAAGAGAAAGCGTCACGTCAAAAAGCGCGGCACCGGGATGGACCGCTTCTCCGGGTTCATGGTAGATCTTCGTAATGATCCCCGCGTACGGAGCCGGCACCTTGGACATCGTGCGTCCTTCAAACTCTTGAATGATGGCAGGGATCGAGTGCCGTTTCACAAACTCGCCTGCCTCAAGCGTGACGGTAGGATCCGCACCGTCCAGCCCAATATTCCGCAGAGCATTCGGTGAAAGCACGACTTCCGTCGCCATTCCGTGTGCATGCGCGTGATCGTGAGAATCTCCATGCGCGTGATCGTGAGAATCTCCATGCGCGTGATCGTGAGAATCTCCATGCGCGTGATCGTGGGAACCGCCGTGCGCGTGTTCATGTGCGTGATCGTGAGAGTCACCGCGGGAATGCGTACACTTTTCTCCCGGTGCATGAGAATGGCCGGCGTGATCGTGAAGATCACCGTGAGAGTCACCGTAACTATGCGAGCAGTTTTCAGAATGAACGTGCCCGCCGCTGGAAGCTCCGTCGCCGGGAGCAAGCCAGGCCCAAAGGCAGACTCCGGCAAGAGTCAGTACGAGAACGATGGAAATGACGGCATCTATTTTCTTCATTTTTAGTTTTCCTTCTAAATTTGGCGAAAACAAGCTCCATACGCACCGGGGCGAAGCACGCATGAACGAAGGCATTCCGAAACGCACGGCAAAGGGGGAGACTCACCACAAACGGAGGGCGTTCGCTCCAAAATACCGGTAAAATACGAAAATGAACGAGACAGACAGCCCGACCAAAAAACGAACTAGTCCGCATCTGAAAAACTCAACATTCAGACAGAAATTCAATTCAAAAGAGCGTTTTTCAAAACATAAAGACGGATCTTTTTTCGAGAAAACAGACACCTCCCTCTGTAATTCCAGCCGGCACTCCCGTTCCCGATGCACTGCGATGCCGGAAACTCCGAGGCTCTAAGGAAAAACAGAACAGACATCATAGCCGTCAAAAGAAACAGGAACTCGTTCACGGAAGAACCATGCAGAAACAAAACCGAAAATTCGCCGGGACGGCACGAGTCAGACGCACAATGAAAACTACAGACGCTCCAAAAATCGAACAGAAACGGCCCGGTTGCCGGGTGCGTCTCATCGGAAAGCGCATGGGAAACCGATCCTTCGTGAGTACAGGCGCATTCTTTCCTGCTGTGATCCGACTCATGAAACGCCGGCTCCAAACCAGAGACCTCCGAAACGGCACACTCATGCTCTCCGGACGTAAGAAAATGATGGTGCGTACCGCAGTAAAGCGGGCACAGCACAGGGCCGGCCAGCAAAACAGCACACAGCACGATCCTCAAAAAAATGGAATCCATTTTTACCTTGCGTTTCTACGATCTCCGCTCCTCAAACACACAGACGGGATACAAAAACCGTCTGCATTTCACTACACGCTCCATTTTAACAAAATTTCTCTTTTCCGCAAGTGGGAAGAGTAAAAGAAATGGAAAATTTCCCGAAAATCCATCCTCTCTCTGCTGGAGATCCTGCCGAAAATGGGAGAGATCCATGCCGGGGAGAAGGCATGGGGCGAGTTTCCGGCCGTTAGACGGATCGGTTTCGGAAAATCTCCTTTCACTCACATCGACGAGTCCTCCAGACCGCCGGAAAGTAGTTTCCCTTCCAAAAGCGTGAGGCTCTTCCAGTACTCGCACAGCGCGTCGTAGTACTCGATGCTCGTCTCTCGGTAAACCCTCTGCGCGTGGACCAGATCGAGCATGCTCGACTCCTGATTTTCGTAGGCGACCGCCGCAAGTTTCAGCATTTCCTCCGCTTCAGGAAGGAGCGACGTCCGGTAAAGTTCCAGATTTGCGTCTGCTTTTGCATACTCGGCATACACTTCCGCGAGACGGTGACGGATGCCGAGCGCGACTCGCTCCAGCTCCTTCTGCGCCTGGATCGCTTCACTTCGGGCGGCTGAAATGTTGCCCTGATTCCGATCGCGGATACGAAGCGGAACGCTCAGAGAAACGGTCCCGACCATCATCTCTTCGCCGGTACTGTACGCCAACTCGCCGCCGACGCGGACGTTCGTGCTGTCGAGCGAACACTCATGAGCGATCTTTTTCTCCGCTTCCAGCACTTTCGCCTGAGCACGTGCGATCTCCGGGCTTGAGTGCTGGAGCATCTGCACATAATGTTCCCAGGTCTTCTTTTTTGGAATTTCTTCCAGTGCCGCTTCCACAACACAGGGTCCCATGTCCGGGATACCCGTCAGTACGGCAAGGCGCTTCCACGCAGCATCCAGCTCCGTCTGCACATCCAGATACGCCTGTTCGGACTTTCTTGCCTGGATCCGAACATTCACCAGATCCAGACGCGACGCATTCTGATTATCGAAGCTGACCTGGATCCGTTCCGCAAGTTTCGCGTCATTTTCGCTGATCTCGCGCAGATGGACCAGTTTATTCTGGATGGCAAGGTACTCGTAAACCGCCACGCGCACATCCGTCAAAACACGAAGTTTCGCGATTTCCAGCTCCTGCCGGACCGTTTCGATCTGCTGGCTCACGTACGCCTGCGCATGGTAGAGCTGACTTCCGCCGAGGATCTCCTGAGAGAATTCCAAAACCTGATTGCCGCCCGGAGCATCTTCATTGAATTCTTCCCATTTATACCCAATTTCCGGATTCGGGCCAAGTCCCGCCTGCTGCCAGCGTCCGTTTAGTGCGCTGATTTTTTGCTCATAAGCCTGGATCGTTGGATGATTGGCGAGCGCCATCTCATCCAGTGCCGCAAGCGAAAGCGTCCTTCCACTCTGCGATGACGGATCTCCGGAGGTGCTAATTTCTGCTTGAATAGCTGAATAAAGCGGCTCCGGAAATAAAAAAGCTGACAAAAGAACCAGTCCTGTACCCAGTACAAAGGTACGGCACAGTTTCTCTCGCCGCAGAAAACGAATTTTCATCATGAAAAACCTCCCTGCCCTTCATGAATCTGAAAAATAAGAAGACGATCTGATCAGTATATTTATTTCACTATCGGAGGAAACAAAAGACCAACTTAAGCATAAAATCCCTACAATCGGCAGATTTTCATGTGTTTTGAACAAATGAAAGAGAGTCTGCGGTCTTCAAAATTTCCAGTTGAACCAATTTTGCCTTTGGAAACAGTCTTGGCGAGGATGTCTATTATATCCAAAATGCGAAAATTTAGCTTTTTTTGGATTTTCTTGAGAAAAAATCCGAACTTTTGGAGATTTTTTTGTTTTTTTAGATGTGATACGCAAATTTTGGTGTATACTGTTTAGGTATTGATTTCATTTTCCTGTTTTTTAGTTTTAATTTTTAGGCAAAACGATGAAACACACGATCCGCAAATCACTCACGAGCCTTTTGGCGACAGTAATGCTTTCCTCGATGCCGGCTTTTACCGACGCGGCCGTCATTACCGTTACGACGGGAACGGGCACGAATCACACTGGCGCGAACGATCTGGTCAAAACAGGGACTGGAGTTTACACGCTGACCGGGACGGGAAACACATACACCGGGACGACCACCATCGACGGCGGGACGCTGCGGGTCGGGGCTATGAACGGGCTGATCAAAACGTCGCAGATCACCGTGAATTCCGGCGGTGTTCTGGATCTTGCAGCGAACAATGCGCTTGCGTATACTTACAATACTCCGTACATCATCCTTAACGGCGGGTCGATCATTTCGACGGTCGACGGAAACCACGTCAATCTAGGAAACCTTACGTCCAACGGCGGCGACATTTCCTCGACGGTGAAGCCGTCCAATCTCGGAAACTTCCTCCTTGGCGGCGAGATCCACGTGACGCAGGACACACTGATCGACTGCCCAATGATCCTCATCCGTACGAATGCGAACGGGATCAACGGAAAAGCGGGTAATTTTATCGTCGATCCCGGAAAAACGCTGACGATCAACGCAGAGATCAACTTCTCCGACCTTAATGGAAGAGATTCGTGGGACATCAGCGGCGGCGGTACAATCAAGATGCTGAAAGCGACCAGCAGTACGCTCAACGACGAGAAGATCAACATCTCCGGTGAAGGCACGACCTTGGATCTGTGTGCCCATAACCCGTTGGGAGTCGACGGTACTTCACTTTCCACCATTACCCTCGCGGACGGCGGACGGCTGAATTACTCCATGGCAGGATCCCACGCGAATCTTGGGTATGTCGTTTTTGACGGCGGATCTCTGGAAGCTGTCGACGCGAATGGGGCGCGGGTCCAGCCTTCCCAATACGGCAACTACATCGCGTGCGGCAAATGGACCGTCCTTTCGGATTCTTCCATTAACGCGACGGTGATCTTCCGCGGCACCAGAGATGCCGGGCAGGTGGAAGTCGCGCCGGATGCCACGCTGGTATGGGGCGGTACGGTCAACTTTAAAAGCGATTTCTACCCGGATACTGATCTTAAGATCTCCGGCGGCGGTACGGTCATCGTCCCGTCCGGTGCCACGATGACCAACGCGACCCGATACAAGAATGAACTGTATCTTTCCGGGGAAGGCACGAAACTTGTGTACGGTGATGGTGGAGATTCCGGTTCCTGGAATTGTGCCATGACGCTCAATCCCGGAACGATTTTTGAAACCAACCGTTCCAAAATGGGCAGCTATGCCTTTAATGTATACGGCTATGGCGGTACGATCTCAAACGTTGGTACGGCTGAACCTAACTTTAGCTGGGTCATCGAAACTCATGCGGCAGAAAACGGTGAATATGAAGCCGGTCTGACCTTCACGGGCACAAAACCGATGAGTGTCACTGCGGAAAAACTTGAAGGTGACGGAAACGTTATCGTCACGGGTGAAAGTGCTCAGCTGAAACTCCTCGGCAATAACCCGAAATTCACCAGCGATTTCATCGTGCGTGACGGCGGAACGGTCAACGTCGTGACGGCGGATGCCTTCGGGACCGGTACGCTCGTCTTTGACGGCGGCACGCTTACGAATACCGGCGCACAGCCCAGCGGCTGGAGTATCATGAATAGCGGTCAGCAGGATTTCCATCTTAACGCCCCCGTCGAAGTTCGTTCTACGGGAACCGTGAATCCGACAGGCCGAACGATCGTATTCGCCAATTCGCTCACCGGGACGGGAACGCTCACGAAGATCGGCGGAAATCAGCTTCAATTCGCCGGCGACAATACCGCGTTTGCCGGAAAGATCACCTCGACCTCCGGCTGGATGGTCTTCCACGGTGCGCAGAGTACCAGTGCGCTGGCCCGGTACGGTTCGGAATCCAACGGCATCTGTTTCGCGCCGTCTGTGGACGATCCGACGCACGTCTTCAAGATCGGTATGCTGGAAAACTCGAACAAAGGTTCGGAATTCCGTGTTGGTTCCGCCTCGACGGGGCAAAAGATCGCAAATGCCTACCTTGAGATCGGCGGTTCGGATATGTCCGGTACGTTTGCAGGAAAACTGCTTGATTACGGCAGTAACGGCGTTAATGCGGTGGTCCACACAGAAAAAGTTGGGACCGGCACATGGACGATCACTGGTGAGCACTCCACGAGCGGCGTTTACACCGTCTCCGGCGGAAAACTTCAGATCGGCGACGGGACCGCGACCGGAAATCTTGGCGATAAAGTCCGTACGGTCGGACACATCAAGGGATTCACCTACACCGACACCGACACGATCCCAACGCTCATGGGCGGTTTCGTCCTGAATGAAGGCGGTACGCTCTCCTTCAACCGTAACGACAGCGGCCAGCTCCGCGTGAATCAGCCCATCGTCGCCAACGGCGGGACGCTCATGCAGGAAGGTTCCAAAAATATCCATATGCAGGGGAAGATCTCCGGGTCTGAACTCGTCATCGACGCGGCGGAGACCGGCACGGGAACCATTTACTTCGAACGTGGTGCCAAACAGGGAACGGTGACCGAAATTACCGCGGATGCGGTGGACCTCGAAAAACTTACCGTCAACGGTGCGCGTATCGTCACGAAGATCGATTTCAACGAAGTTGAGATCAACGGCGGAACGTTCATCGTTGGAAACGACGTGGCCCCCACGACGATCACCGGTACCGTCACGCTGAATGAAGGCGGAACGCTGGCCCCCGGAGATTCCAAAACCAATAAATCCGTCGTCGAAAACCTCATCCTCAACGGCGGAAAGATCGGAAGTGTGAACGGCTCTGCGATCCTGAATGTGAACCACGCGGAAGCGGTTGCCGGAACGACGACTACGGTCTCCATGAATAACGGCGCGAGAGTTTTCGTAAATGAAGCGATCACCGGCTCCGGCACGATCGTTCTGGATGGCCAGGGATCGATGACACGGCAGCTCCAGATCCATGGCGACGGTACGAACTTTGAAGGGACCTACGTCAGCAAAAATGGCGGATTCATCGGAATGGACGCGGCACAGGCTGCCAGTGCGAAAGCGAAGTACGTCTCCGAAGGAAATGGTAATTTCTACTTTGCCGCAGTCGCAGACGATAAAACAGAAGCAGACGGCACGGTCGTCTTCAACATTGGGGAACTTTCCACCGCGGAAGGCTCCAAAGGCGAAGCCCGTACCGGCTCGAACTCGAAACACCCCGTTACCATGCGTGTCGGCGGTCTGAACACGGACAGCACTTACGCGGGAAGCATCAAAGAGTACAAAGACTCCGACGCCTTCCGTGTCTCTGTCGCCAAGACCGGCACGGGAATGTGGACGCTCGCCGGCCAGAACTCGTACAAAGGGACGACGACCGTTGAACAGGGTGTCCTGAACATCACAGGAACCATCACTTCCGACACGACCGTTCAGGACGGTGCGTACATTACGGGTATTGGGACCATCGAAGGAAAACTCTTCTACGAAGAAGGTTCCGCGCACCTCATCGACCTGACCAACACGCAGCTCCGTCAGCAGGTACTCAGCGACGAAGCACTGAAAGTCAACGGCGAAGTCGCTCATGCCGGCGAAGCACTGACTCTCAAACTGATCGTCGACCAGGCGTCATTCGAGGAGCTTGACTCGCTCATGATGTTCGACATTATCGAAGCCGAGGGTCTGGAAGACATCGACATTTTCCTTGACCTGACGGAAGCGATCGGCGATTGGGCGTACGAATACGACGAGGAAACGAACATCCTCTCGCTCACCGGCAATCTCGTGTCCGCGGTTCCGGAACCCTCGACGCTCGCGCTTCTCGTCACTGCGCTCGGTCTCTTCGGCCTCCGAAGCGTGAGACGCCGCAAGACGGCAAAGTAACGCAGAAAGCGTCAGCAAGCGTCTGAACGCGTCAGAACGCGTCAGAAAACGAGTCTTCTTTGTCCACCGAAAGCCTCTCTTGCCGGGAGGCTTTCAGCATTTGGGATCCTGAAACGGAAAGGAGAATTTTGTCATGAAAATGCGTGACCTGGGCATAGGTGTCCTGATTTTGACTGCGGCGGTTTCCGGATCTCTTTGGCTGCGGTATTTCACGAGCGTACCGCTGGTGATCTCGCCGGAAACGACGGACCTGACCGCGCCGCTTTCGCAGGATGGACGCCGGGTAGACTATCTCGCACACATTCGCACGCTCGATCCTCCGGAAATGAAGACGGACCGGAATGCCGCGCGGATCCTCGTGCGTCAGCTTGGCACGCTAGGTGCCGATCTGCCCCTTTGCCCGGAAACGTCCCCGCAGGAATACGAAGCGCAGAAATACGCACTTCTCGGCCTGACGCAGACGGAGCCGGAGATCCCTTCCGCGCTTGGAGAGTACTGTTCCGTCTCCATGCTTCTGGAGAAAGAACTGGAAAAGGAGACCGACTCGAAGAAGCGCGAGGACTTGGAAAAACGGATCCGGCGCGTGGAATTTCTTGAAGATGCCGAAGCGGTCTTTCTGGAGCGTGAATTTCTGAAAGAGTGGGTCCAAAAAAACTCTCCGGCTCTCGACGCTGCCGCGAAAGCGATCCGGGAGTCGGATCTTTGCGTCTTTCCTCTTCTGGCAGAACAGAATGCGGAAGGAGATCTTCTCGCGGTGAACCCGATGCTGTCCATGATGCGGGATCTGGCTTGCGATTTCGTTCTCCGCGCGTCCTGGCGGGCTGCGATGGGGGATCATGACGGCGCGTTGGAGGATCACGAAACGCTTTTCCGTTACGCACAGCTGATCCAAAAGACTGCCCGAACGTATACCGAACTCTTCGTGGCACTGTCTATCGAGACGCAGGCACGTTTCCTCGCTTTGGCTCCTGATCCGAGTGCGATGCCGACGAAAGAGGATTGGCTTCGGTTCGCGGAATCGGGACGCACACCGATTTCTGAAACGCAGCTGAAAGAACGGGTCCGTGCGATATTCTCCGGCGTGGAGTACTGGACGGTCCTCAGCGGATGGCAGAGTGCCGCGAACGGGCATTTCCAGTTTGGCTCCAAGGAGATCCTCCCCATTCTGAAACGCTGGGGGTGGGACTGGAACGAAGTCGTGCGTCAGTACCGTGAGGATCATCGGAAACTTCTTCAAGACGACCGGTTTTGGAATTTGGAAAAATGGGCGGCTCCGGTAAGTATTCTGAATGTCTCGCCATGGGATTTTCTGTGCATGAGCCGAGCTGAGCGGTCGCGGTGTCTGGGGCATTGCAGCTGGAGTGCGGACATCACGCTCTATTGCTATCGTCATGCAGAAACGGTCAGAAAATTCCAGCAGCTCGGCATCGCGTTCCAGCTCTACCGCCTGGAGCATGACGGAAAGCTGCCGCCGGCATTTACGCGAAACGCTGAGGGAAAACCGCTTCATTCCTGGCGCGTTCTGCTTCTTCCGTACCTTGGAGAGACCGAACTTTTTGAAAAGCTGCGGCTTGACGAACCGTGGGATTCCGAGTGGAACCGGCAGTTCCACGACCAGTGCCCCGCCGTCTTTCAGCTTTCTGGAATGCTGGGAGAAACGGAGCTTTCGTGGAAGGAACTTGCGCCGGGAGAGACGAACTGTACTGTTTTCATTGGGGAAAAGACGCTCTTCCCGACGGACGGTTCAGCGGTGGATCCTGTTCAGCTTGCAAATGCAGAGCCTGCCCGTCGGGTCCCGCAGATGATCCTGGCTGCCGAGCGGATCCGTCCTGTCGGCTGGATGGTTCCGGATGCGGAACTGACGGCGGAAAGTCTTGCGTCACCGGATTCCGAATTCCATCCGATCGCGGCCCAAAACACCAATGGCGGACTGATCCGCTGCGGGTTGGGTGTTTTCTTTTCCGGAGCGGTTGGGGAATTTCAGCCGACGCTGGATCCGAAACAAAATGCACGGTTTACCGAAGGCGGGCCGGATCCGATGATGATGGATGAGACGGAGAATTTTGAAGAATGACGTTCTGAATGTCGGTATACCGCGTTTTTCTCTCTTGACGCGGTGCCGGTTTTTTCATATACTGGAAGTCTGTTGCGCAAGATCCTGCGCTGGATCGTTTCCATTTCCGAAAGAACCGCACGATCATGAAGTTTTTGAGAGCGTTTTTCCCCACATTTTGGACCCTTGGCGCGTTTTGCCTTTTAGCGTGCCCGTTTGCTGAATGTACTGCGCAGGATGGCGGATCAAGTGGTCCGGAGCCTGTGCCGTACATCTCGGAGATCCCGGCTTCTTTCGTTTCCATGCGGAATTCCGAACCGATGCCGGACGTTTCGGGGTCGACAGTTGGGATCGATGAGGGAACGCCGGGGGTGTTGAGTGCGTCCGCTTCCGAACTTCTGCGTCAGGCTCCGGAGCATCGGAAGAGTTTCTTTCAGGGATTCTCGCTGAATCAGTCGTTTACGTCCGCGTCGGGGGATGCGGAGGAACTTGGTCTCGTGCATTTCGGCACGAACGTCCTGTTTGCCGCGCCGATGCCGTGGGATGCCGGTGCGCTCATTCTCGCGCCGAATTTCATGTTCGACCATTTCTATGAGATGCCGTCTGCTCTGAAGATGAAGGATTCGCTGTATCGTGCGGGGGTGAGTCTGACGTGGCGGAAGGAGGTGAACGAGTTCTGGAACGTCATGGCATTCATCTCGCCGACGTTTTCGAGCGATCTTGAAAATACATCAAGCGATGCTGTTCGGTTTCCCGGAGGCGGAGTCGCGGTCTGGACGCCGACGCCGCACTGGCAGTTTTCGCTGGGAGTCGCGTACACCGGTATGGAAGATTGGGCGGTGACTCCGATCGGCGGTTTCATCTGGCAGCCAAACGAGGATTGGAAACTTGACTGCACGTTCCCGAAACCGCGTCTTTGCCGCAGGATCGAGCCGTTTGCCGGTCATTCGCCGTTCTGGGTCTATCTGGCCGGCGAATTCTTTGGAGGGACCTGGGCCGTAGATCTTGCAGGACGCAATGATCTGGCGACGTACCGTGAAGTCCGTATCATGTTCGGCGTAGAACGCGACAGACCGAAGCTCGGAGAACTGGACATAAAGCTGGAATTGGGGATCGCGCTCTGGAGAAAGCTGGACTTTGAAGATTCCGACGAAGTCTACCATCCGGATCTGGGTTTCGTCGAAAACCTGATCGTGAGATTTTAATAAATATTGGTAACGAAACATTTTTTAGGAAAAGCTGAACATGCCAACGCTTGAATGGATAGGAAAAAGCAAGGTTATCAATCATCATCAAGAAGTGCCGTTCCGCGTTCTTGAACGCAAATACAGTTTTTCAGAAGAAAGTTATAGCGGATTTAACCCGTTATCTTGAACTGCTGAACGAAACGAAAGACACAGCGGCAGCGTTCTATCATTTTTGGCACGAAAAAAGTGCGCCGTCCCTCGGCTTTTATCAAGACATTCTGCCCGGTGTCCCTAACCTCTGCTTCAAAGTGCCTACGGGCGGCGGCAAAACATATATTGCTTGTAATGCCATTCGTCCCGTTTTTGACGCGCTCCCCGTTACCAAGACAAAAGCCGTTGTTTGGCTTGTTCCCTCTGACGCGATTTTAGCGCAGACGGTCAAAGCTCTGAAAGACACACAGCACCCGTACAGGCAGAAAATTGATGTTGATTTTGGCGGGCGCGTAGAGGTTTATACCAAACAGGAGCTTTTGAACGGTCAGAACTTCAACCCCACCGCCGTCACAGAGCAGTTGTCAATTATGGTGCTGTCCTACGATTCTTTCAGAGGACGCGGAAAAGATGTGCTGAAAGCATATCAAGAAAATAGCAGCCTCGCGGAATTTGCAAAAGTGCTTGGCGCACCCGAAAATCCGATTGCCAATGCAGACGAAACCGCGCTGTTCCAAGTTATCAATCAGTTGTCCCCGCTTGTGATCGTGGACGAAAGCCACCATGCGCGGTCTGATTTGAGCATTGAAATGCTTGCGAACTTCAACCCCTGCTTTGTCCTCGATTTGACGGCAACCCCGAAAAAGGAGAGCAATATCATTTCTTATGTGGACGCGGTTCAGCTAAAGGGCGAACACATGGTAAAACTGCCGGTTATCGTTTATAACCGCGATAGTCAGACAGAAGTGCTGATTGACGCGATCGACCTACGGAACAAGCTGGAAGAAATCGCAAAAGCGGAATATCAGAAAACAAAGAAATATATCCGTCCTATTGCGCTGTTCCAAGCACAGCCGAAAGGCAAAGAGGACGCGACTACTTTTGAAAAGCTCCGTGAGAAATTGGTTGAGGCAGGTATTCCCGCAGAGCAGATCGCCATTCGTACAGCCGATGTGAACGAACTGAAAAACGTGGATTTGCTTTCTCCCGATTGCCCTGTGCGCTATATTATCACGGTAAACGCGCTCAAAGAGGGTTGGGACTGTCCGTTTGCATACATACTCGCGTCCCTTGCCAATAAGACGAGCCAAGTTGATGTTGAGCAGATTTTGGGGCGCATACTCCGTCTGCCGCATACCACACAGCACACACAGCCGTCTTTGAATATGTCCTATGTGCTGACTTCCTCTAACGATTTTGACGATACGGTGCGCCGGATTATTCGCGGTCTGAATAGCGCGGGCTTCAGCGACAAGGATTATCGCCTGTCTGCACGGCCTGTTCCTACCCCTGCACCGCAACCCGCACCGCAGATTGAAATTCCGCAAACCGAAGTGCCGCATACACCCGACACAGACGATACAGACGATTTTCACGATGTGGATAGTGAAGCTATCGGCAAGGAGCTTGAACGGCGCAAGGAACAGGAAAAATCACCCGAAATCACCCCGAAAGCTGACGGTATGTTAGAGGACGCACGAAAGGCGGGCGAAGCGTATGATGAGGCCCGAAAAGGCGTTGAGGACGATCCTTTCTCTAACCCTCTGCCGTGGGAAGTACGGGACAAGGTTACTACATTCTATGTTGATCCGCAGTATCGTGAGGATATAGAGAATTTGGTAATCCCGCAGTTTTTCCACGTTATTCCGCAATCTCTGTTTGTTGAGGGGGCATTGGAGCTTCTTGAACGCGAACAGCTTGCCGAGGGCTTCACGCTGAAAGGCAAACCCTATGACATTGACTTTGCCGCCGCAGATGATGAAATTGCAAAGGTCGATGTGCGTCAGAGCGAGGGCGGTCTACCCAAGGTATTCAAAATGTCAAGTGCAGATCAGAGGTACTTCAAGGAGTATTTTAACAATCTGCCGCCCGAAAGCAGAATCCGTCAATGTGAGAAAATGATGTTCAATCAGCTTAACAAGCTGAATATGGTGGATGCTGCCGAACTGCAAGCCTATATTGACCGCATTGTGGGAGATATGGATAAAGCGCAGATTGCCGCTATGGAAAAAGCCCCGCTTGGTTATGCCGCAAAAATCCGCGCAAAGATTGAAAGTCTGCTGACACAGCATTATAGAGAAACCTTTACAAAATGGCTTGAAACAGAGCAAATCGTTTGTCAGCCCTCTTTCCGTCTGCCGATGGCAATTCACCCTATGAACAGTACGGATATGTTCGGCGGCTCGCTCTATCAAGCCGAGGAAG
>JAFQOH010000061.1:0-8143 GCA_017403345.1 Thermoguttaceae bacterium | reverse complement strand
TGCAAAACCGCGAAAACTGCAAAACCGCGAAAACCGCAAAGGCCGCAAAATCACGAAACCAGCAAAAGAGAAAAAGTAAGCCTCTTCCCCATTCAGGAGCTGGCTGTTCCGCATAGATCCGCTTTTATTTCAATCTCGCGCGTACCCTTTCTTATCTGTGGTTTT
Source organism: Thermoguttaceae bacterium (assembly GCA_017403345.1). GTDB lineage: Bacteria > Planctomycetota > Planctomycetia > Pirellulales > Thermoguttaceae > RGIG3701. Next base: position 7,978 of record JAFQOH010000061.1, on the reverse strand, counting down.
AGTATTTTCTTGTGGTTTTAGTGGTAAAATTTACGGAATTTACCCTGACGGCGCCGACAGCCCGCGGTCTATTTCTCCTTTTCCAGAAATTCATCTTTCTGGAAGAAAAGACTCACTGTCACCAGCAGGAACGTGACGGCCAGCAACACGGAGGAAAGCGCGTACAAACCCGGCACCTTTCCGTGTTTCAGCGAATTGTAAATGTAGACCGGCAGTGTGGTTCCGCCGTGTCCCGAGACGAAGAACGTCACGATGAAATCATCCAGCGACAGCGTGAACGCCAGCAGTGCACCGGCACAGATCGCAGGACGCAAAAGGGGAAAGATCACTTTCCGGAACGTTTGAAAATAGGTCGCCCCCAAGTCACGCGACGCTTCCACGAGAGTGAAATCGAACCCATCCAGACTCGAGGCGATGACGACCGTCACGTAACTGGTGCAAAATGCGACGTGTGCCGCCACGACAGTTCCTTTTCCGAACTGAATGCCCATGCCGGAGAAGAAGATCATGAGACTCAGTCCCATGAGGATCTCCGGCACAACAAGCGGAATGTAGAGCAGCGCGGTGTGCACTTCCTGGAGTTTTCCGCGGTATTTGTAGATCGCCAGCGCACTAAGTGTACCGAGGACCGTGGAAAAAAAGGCAGCCAGGAGTCCAACGACGATCGTGTTCATGACGGCAGAAAGGACTTCACGTTTTCGAAAAACCTGCTCGTACCAGCGCAGCGTCCACTCATACTCGCCGTCAACTTTCCCAAGGAAAGACTGGATGACCATCCAGACCAGCGGAAAGTAGAAGAAAAGAAACACAAAAAAAGTCGTGAATTGGGGAATTCGGTTTTTCATGCGTCTTCCTCCTTTCCTGCGGCAGAAGAGAGTGCGTTGGGATGAGGCTGTGACGACGAAACGGTTTTCGTTTCAGATTCCGGAACGAAACGCACATTTCCCTCCTGCCGGGCCTGACGGATCATGCGGATCCGGTAAAGGACCCATGGGACGAGCATCACCAAAAGCAGAAAAAGGGAAAGCGCCGAGGCGATCGGAATATTTCGACTCTGCGTGGAAGTGTACTGGTAGATCTTGTTCGCGTACAGAACGTCACACCCTGGTCCTCCCACCAGCTGCGGAATGATGTAGCACCCAAAGACCGGCACAAAAACGAGCATCGCCGCGGAATAGATGCCGTTACGGATCCCCGGAAGGAAAACACGGAAAAATGCCTGACGCGAAGTCGCTCCTAGGTCGCGTGCAGATTCGATCAGCCGAAAATCGAATTTCTCGATCGCAGCGTAAAGCGGAATGATCGCAAACGGCAGAAAAACGTAAATGAAAAGCGTCAGGACCGCGAACGGCGTGCTCCACAGCATCTGCTTTTCATCGATCAGATGCAGAAAGACGAGCGCATTGCGCAGGAAACCGTCCGGATGCAGCACGATCTTCCACGCCGCGATGTGGACCACCATGTTCGTCCAGAACGGGATGAAGACCAGCAGGAGGAGTAAAAGACGCAGCCTCCCTCGGGTCCGTGCGATCGTGTACGCGACCGGAAGTCCGATCAGGATGGAAAAAAACGATGTCAGCACCGTGTAAACGATCGTCTCCAGTGTGATCTGCGCATAGTACAGCGTGAAGATCTCACGAAAAGCCTCGAGAGAAAACCCCTCGGCACAGCCGCCGCGCGCGTCTGCGCAAAATGCGTTGAAAACGACGATGAGCGTCGGGATCCCAACCAGAACGACGAGCATCAGAAGCGACGGAAACGTCAGCAGAAGCTCATGCAGCTGGGAGGTCCCAAGCCGGGATGGCCCTCGTCTCTGTTTCATGCGCCGACCTCCTCTCCCTCACCGGTGAAGAGTTCCGCGCCGATGACTTCCGGAGCATTTTCATCCATCGGCAGTATGAGACAGTCGCGCACGTGCCAGGAAAGCTGGACCGGCTGACCGAGGACAAGATCCTGCTCGATCGGCTCGTCATTGCGCGAAAGGCCGCGAGAGTGGATCAGGCGCGTCGCCATGACGGAATACTCTCCGACGTCCACAAAAAAGCGCGATTCGCTGCCGTAGTAGATCTCACGCTCCAGAACGCCTTGCATGATGTTCTGGAAGACTTCCGTACTGTAACCGGGAGCAAAATCTTTAGAAGACGCAGCACGAATGAGGAATTTCTCCGGACGCACACAGAAAAGGACCGTCTGTCCGACAGCCAACTGGCCGCCGAAGGCCGGAAGCATCTTCTCGGACGGTTTGCTCACCATGAAAAGCGCCTCAGAATTGGCACCCGTCTCGGTGATCTGGACGAGCACATTTTCGTCGCGGATCTCCCGGATCTCGGCTTCAAAAAAGTTCATCCGTCCGACAAAAGACGCGACAAAACGGCTTTTCGGATACTCATAAATACCGTCGCTCGTGCCGTACTGCTCGATCTTTCCTTTGTTCATCACGGCAATGCGGTCAGAAATGCCAAGCGCTTCTTCCTGGTCGTGCGTAACGTAAAGGAACGTGATCCCCACCTCATCATGGATCCAGTCCAGCTCGGCAAGCATCCTCTGACGCAGTTTCAGGTCCAGCGCTGCGAGCGGCTCATCAAGAAGAAGGACCTGCGGACGATTCGCCAGCGCCCGTGCAATGGCAACTCGCTGACGCTGCCCGCCGGAGAGTTTCCCCGGTTTTTTACCGGCATGGTCGAGAAGCTCCGTCATGTCCAGCATCTTCTTCACTTCCTCCTCGATGAGCGTCGGAGACAAACCGCGAAGCCGAAGGGGAAACGCAATATTTTCAAAGACGGACAGGTGCGGAAAGAGAGCATACTGCTGAAAAACCGTGTGGACCGGCCGTTTTTCCGGCGGCATGTTCGTAATGTCGACGCCATTAATGTAGACCCTGCCGGAATCGGGAGTCTCGAAACCCGCACAAATACGCAAAAGCGTCGTCTTGCCGCAACCGCTCGGACCGAGCAGCGCAAAGACCTCGCCGCGCTTGATCGAAAGTGAAATTCCATCGACGGCACGATTCGTACCAAACGCCTTTACGACGTTTTCAAAACGCAAGAAATTTTCCACCAACTTCTCCCACTCATTCAGTCGGACTCGAAAATCGAAGTCGGTATCCTCCAGCCGCACACACAAACAGACAGAAACTACCGGCGGCTGGAGCCGGAAACAGAAAATGGATCAGGCTCGCAGACGCACACGCTGCCGGCTGCGGATGAATTCTACTGAAAACGAAATTTTTTGAGTGCTGCGACAAAAATCCGTACTCACAAAACTACCAGACACCCACCATTTTCCCGTTTCTCGAAAATCACGTTCCGCGCATCATTTGCATGCCCGATCCTCATTTCCGCATCCGCGTCGGATCTTCTTTTCACGTTTTTTTACGTTCAGCTCCCGCAAAAAGGGGAACCGAAGACTCGCGGAGACGTCGGGAAAATGACGAAAAAATCCAGCGATCCTCCTCTCCATTCGGTTTTTCCTGGAACATCAGGTGAAGAAAACTTCACCAATCACTTCGCGCATTTTACACGAATCGGCGAATATTGCAAGGGGGGGGAAGAGGAAATCCTGCTTTATTTTACGCGAATTGCGAAAGTTTTTTAGGACTGACCTTTCGAAATGATAAAATGACGGTCCTAAAATAAGAGCGCAGGTTTCGGCTTAGGAAAAGTTTCCGAGCTCTTCTGACTCTTCCTCTCACGTTCATCGCAGGCGTAGATCCTTCCTTTGGAAAGAGGAATCAAACGCAAGACCGCTCGGTGAGAAATCAAGCCGGCGGACGAACTGAAGCGCGTCCTGTGCCCCATACTCGCGGTCCATGCCGGAATCTTCCCACTCCACGGAGAGCGGTCCCTGGTAGTCGATCGCATTCAGGAGACGCAGGATCTCTTCAAAATCGACTTCTCCGTGTCCGGGACTGCGGAAATCCCATCCTCTGCGGCAGTCGCCGAAATTCAGATGAGAACCGAGGATCCCGGCTTCGTCATCCGGGCTGCGAAGTACGTCCTTGACGTGCACGTGAAAGATCCGGTCCGGAAATGCACGGATGAATTTTGCGGGACTGACTCCCTGCCAGAGAAGGTGACTCGGGTCGAAATTGAATCCGAACGCGGGGTGAAAATTCAGAGTTTCCAGCGTGCGGCGAGCGCTCCAAAGGTCGAATGCGATCTCCGTGGGGTGGACTTCCAGTGCGAATTTGACGCCGCATTTTTCGAATTCATCGAGGATCGGGAGCCAGCAGTCCGCCAGAAGTTTGAAGCCGTCGTCGATCCATGCCTGCGGAACGGGCGGGAATGAGTAGAAGTACTTCCAAATCGACGACCCCGTGAAGCCGTTCACGACGGAAACGCCAAATTTCTTTGCTGCGTGTGCCGTCAATTTCATCTCCTCGATCACGCGGGCTCGCACTCCTGCCGGGTCGCCGTCGCCCCAGAGATACTCCGGGACCATGCCGCGATGACGGACGTCAAGTTCATCCAGAACGAGCTGACCGTAACTGTGTGCCGAAAGCGCCCAGACACCGAGACCAAGTTCCGCGAGTTTAGCGTGTTTTCGCACGCAGTAACCGTCGTCTTCGAGTGCTGCACGCACATTGAAATGGTCGTTCGGCCGGTCAAGCGTGCATTTCAGCTCGAGACCGTCGTAGCCGAAATCGCTCATCTTTTTCGCGAAATCGTTAAAGGCAAGGTCGCCCCACTGGGCAGAGTACATCGTGATCTTTCGAGCCATTCGTTTCTCCTTGGGTCAAAAAACGGGGAAAATTTGGGGAAAAAACTGAATTTTCAGGGAAAAACAGGAACTTCACTCTGAGTACCGTTCATTCCTTCCATTCCTTTCATTCTTTGTGCGTTTCTTCTCTGGGTTTATCCGCCAGTGAAAAGAAACGGTGAAGGAATTTCGCGCGGCCGTTCGGCGGGTCTTTCATCGCTTCGCGTTCCTTTTCAAGCCGCTGCGCAAAGTCCTCGGAACGCAATTCCGCCATGAGTTCCCGGCCGGCTGCAAGTGGTTCGCCTCCAAAATGGAACGGCATGTCAGTGAGTTCCTCCGCTTCTTTTCCGCAGCCAAGAATTTCGTCTGCCGCACCGACTACGAGCGAATTGCAGTTGAAAAAACGGACGAAATGCCCGCGGTACGGGATCGGCGAGTAAATGAAACCGTCCGGGTAACGGGCGTTCATTTCCTCGCGGAATTTCTGAAGTTCACTCCACGCAGCAAGCGGGTCCTTCACGGGAAGCCGACGGACTTGAATGGCGGGAGCGAGCCGATCGTTTACCGAGTGTCCGTTCAGGAGATTCGTCCAGTGCGCCTGGTCGAACGGGTAAGGAACGTCATCCGGTTTCGCTGGGCTGGAGTAGTTCGTGATATTCAGCGTCCGGTCACAGACCTCCAGATTGAAATCACAGATCCAATACCCGTCCGTTAGTTTTCCGGACTTAAAAAACTTCAGCTCCGGCAGACCGCGTTTTCGGCATTCCGCATGGAGTTTCTGCGGGTCACGGGTCAGGAAGCAGATCCCCGTGTGCACGAAACCGCCCCAGCGTGACGAGATCAGATTCAGTCCCGGAAAATCGAAAACGGTGTCGTTGGCGTAAACGTAGATCCCCTCCGGCAGTTCGACCTTTTCGCGATGCAGCTCCGGCACCGACCACCAGAACGTAAGCCCAAAGATCCCCCCTGCCGTCACCACCAGGATCGCCTTTCGGAACCATGGAAAACCTTTTGTACTCACAATTCCCCCAGCGCTCGCAGTCTCCCCAACACCTACAGTCTCCCCAGCGCTCGCAGTCTCCTCGGCACCCACAGCCTCCTCGGCACCCACAGTCTCCTCGGTACCCACAGTCTCCTCGGTACCCACAGTCTCCTCGGCACCCACAGCCTCCTCGGCACCCACAGCCTCCTCGGCACCCACAGCCTCCTCGGCACCCACAGTCCCCCCAGCACCCACAGTTTCTCCAACACTCGCGGACCGGCCGGTCTGCTCATTCGGCACGGAAAAGAGCCGGAACGCCATCAGAACGGCCCAGACACACAGAGGGACGGCCGCAGGAAATGGCAGTGTATCTGAAAAAGCTCCAAGGTAAAGAGAATCTGCCAACGCGCCGGCTGCGTACCCGGAAAGGAGCGCCGGAAGAAGAAGTCCGCAGCATTTTGAGGTACGCAGACCGAAACAGCGTCCGATCAGACGCAGAACAGCGTAAATGAAGCAAAGTGCGATCCCCGCCGTGATGCCGAAGAAAAGTCCAAAGTATCGCGCCTGAAGATCGGGGACCTCCAGCATGAAAATCGCCGTCTCATTGGCACCCAGCGCGAAAACCGCTGCTGCAGTCAGAGCGAGCCGAGAGAAAAAACGGTGTTTTTTTCCCGTGTACAGATCCGTATGCGAGTGTGCCTGGTCTTGCATTTTGTTTTCCTTTTACCGAAAGTTTGATTTTCACGCTTTACTTGACGTTCCGTTCATTCACGGTCCATTCGCCGTTCACTCGCGGATCATGTACCCTGCGATCTCTTCAGGTTTTTGCGAGATGAACTCGGCATACTCGCGGTCGAGCGTCTCCCAGTCGGATCCCGTGTGCTTCGTGAGCGTGTCGACGGAATCTCTCCCGGAATAGACGTCGAAAAGGATCTTTCCGAACGCGTCGCGGTACTTTCCGTTTTCGTAAAAAACGAGAAAATGCGCCATTCCGCAGGCCTGCGCGTAGTAAAGTCCGACGTCCGGCGAATTCTGCCACCGAGTACGATTCACGCGGACGAATTCTTCAAACGGAATGAATTTTTTGGAGTTCACGAAATAGATCCGGGCCGCGCGCATCCTTCCTGAAGAGAAACCGCCGACGGCATGTGCGCCGTTCGACGCTTCATGAAAGGACTCCATGAACGTCGCAGCCGCTTCGATGACCCAGAAGTTCTGGAGCGAGCCGTTTTTCGGATTCGTTTTGCAGCTTTCCTCAAAAAGCTGGTGGGTGACTTCATGGTACATGGTCGTGCGTTCTTCCTCGCCTGCGACGAAGCAGGAGACGCCTTCCCCCGTGGAACGGTGAACGTAAACGCCGACCGACCCCGGAACATACATCTGGCGAGAGGAAAGGTAGGTCTGGTACTCTTCGTGTGAGCGGAAGAGGCAGACGCGGTGCTTCGGAATATTCGCGAATCGCGCGTTTCCTTTTCCGAAAAGTGCGCTGATCTGCGCCTCCGTCGCGTAGTAATTCAGGAAAAGCTGTTTCCAGACGCGGTAGAGCTCCTCAAGTTCTTCACCCACGCGGACTCCTTCCTCGAGACTGGCGTCCGTCACGATCTGAAAATGGCCCGTCTCGACCGTCCAGCCGCGTTCTATCGTGGAACGAAATTCCGCGTCCTCGGCCTCCGAGACCCACTTTCCATTCAGGAAACGCTGACCTTCCTCGTACCTTCGGAGGTACTTTTTGGGGATCCAGCCGTACTTTTCATGCCAGACATTCCCCGACTTGCGCATCATGGCCTCAAACGGAGTCTGCCAGCCGTCTTTCGCTTTGAGGTAACCAAGGATCCTACGGGCACCCTCATTGTCCGGATTCTCATGAAGAGACTGCATCAGAAGCGCAAAACCGAACGAAACGTGCCCCGCTGAAACTGTACGCCGCGCAAATTTCAGGTAGTCATTGGAGGCTGTCATCCGAAGCTGACGGAAACGGGATCTCCACTCCGACTCAAGCTCTTCCAAAGTTCCAGCACTGCCCGACTCCGTTCTGCCTGACTCCGTTCTGCCCGACTCCGCTTTCGAGGAACGTTTGGCTTTCGAGGACGCCTCGGATCTTTTAGAACTTTGAGAGTCTCTCGATCTTTGCGCGGTCCCGTTCCCCTTGGCGCTTTTCTTTCCGCGGGCAGCACTTCCGCTTTTCACGCCGCTTCCGCTTTTCACGCCGCTTCCGCTTTTCACGCCGCTTCCGCTTTTCACGCCGCTTCCGCTTTTCACGCCGCTTCCGCTTTTCACGCCGCTTCCGCTTTTCACGCC
>JAFQOH010000060.1:0-56402 GCA_017403345.1 Thermoguttaceae bacterium | reverse complement strand
CTCTCCTTCGGCAGAACTTTTCTTGGGTTCAATGGAAACATTTTGATAGATCACACCGCTGCCCCAGTGGGCTTGAACGCGGAAATTTTTATCGTTTCGTCCGTGTGTGCGGGTCATGTTTTTTCCTTTCGTTTTGAGTTTTGAACCGCTCCCCGAAGGCCGTGGGTTTTCGACCTTCGGGAAGTGGGGAGAAATTAAGGGAGGAAACTACTTTTTCTCCTCCTGTGCTTTCGCTTTTTCCTCTTCTTCTAATGCCTTTTCGATATGCTCCGGCCACTTGCAGAGCGACATTCGGCCGGCTTTGTAATTCCACGTGCTTTTGACCTGTTCAAGCGTGAGGTCAGTGGAACCGCTCAAGTCGCAGTTGATGAAAAGTGCATCTGTCAGATTGACCGTTTGGGTGAATTTCAGACTACATGAATAGGTATATTCCACAAATGGAACTTCTGTGGGTTCTGGGGGTTCCTCCGCCCTGAAAATTAATTGCGCCACTCGATGATACCGAAACGGGCGGCAGGCAATCCCTCCCCATACCGTTCGGGAAAGGTCGATGTTTTCCCAGACATGTGAGAATCGAAGTGTCCTGTAATCACCAACAGCATAATTTCGAGTCTGTTTCCATTGTTCATTGGTCATATAAGGAACAGTACAATTTTGAAAAATCGTATTTTTCATTTGGGAATTTTCAACATTCATACTGCTAAAATCCGCATTATGAAAGTAAAAACCGGAAAGATCCAAATTGGAAAGGTCTCCGCGTACAGACACAGGAAAGTCTTTGGCTTTGAAGTTTTTTGTTTTTAGCAAATCTTCTCTTGAAAGTTCAATTTCACCGCCTCCAAACCAGGTGTCCGTGAAATCACAATTCACTGCATAAAAGATATATGCCGTCTGGATCTTTGCGTTTCTGAAATTACAGTTGTAGAATTCAATCCCGGAATCGACATAGACCGTTTCGATTTCCCATCCTTCATAATCGGCACCGCCGAAGGAAGGCGTTGACTCAAAATCATAAAGGAGCAGGCTCCACGCGGAAACGGAGGAGACGGTCAGAAACATGAACAGGAATGGCAACATATTAAAACAATACTTCATTTTATCCTCCTTAATTTTCTTCAATCGAAATGCCTGTGTATACCACACCGCTTCCCCAGTGGGCTTGAAGGTAGAGCTTATCGTCAACACAATCTTTCCGCACGGTATTGGCGTTTATTCTGTCATATTTTTAGGGAATCATTTGAAATCCTCCTGTTAAAAATTAAAAAATCTAACCAATGTGCAGGACTTCCGCACGAGTTTCATTATAGCACGGGGGGAATATTCGGGAAAGGGGGGAGGGACGGTGCCGGGAAATTATTTTTGAAAAATCGCCCGCCCCCCGCTTGCAATGAAAATAAAATCATGTATACTAAATAGACCGGAGTTTTTTTCAAATTTCAACACTTTTCAAGGGACCTTCAGAAATGCTGAAAACCGAACGTTACCCACACTTAAAAGTCACGGACCCGGAAGTTTACGAACTGATCTATCGTCAGGCCGCGTATGAAGGCTCGACGCTGAAAATGATCGCTTCCGAAAACTATGCGTCATTTTCCGTTCTGGAAGCTACGGGGTCTTCGCTCACGAACAAATATTGCGAAGGGTATCCCGGCGCACGCTACTATGAAGGTAATGCCGTGTGCGACGAGATCGAAAATTTGGCCATCAACCGTCTGAAGGCTCTCTTCGGTGCCGAACATGCCAACGTTCAGCCCCTGAGCGGTTCCCCGGCGAACTCGGCTGTCTATCGCGCGATCATGAAACCGGGCGAAAAAGTCATGGGTATTCCGGTCGATTTCGGCGGACACCTCACCCACGGCTGGAAGGTGAACTTCTCTGGAAAAGATCACGTTCAGGTCCCGTTCGGTCCGTCTCCGGAAACGGGTGTTCTGGATTACGATGAGATCCGCGAGATCGCCCTGCGCGAACGTCCCCGCATGATCTGGTGCGGCACGACGGCGTATCCGCGCACGATCCACTACGACCGCTTCGCCTCCATTGCGGAAGAAGTCGGTGCGTATCTGGTCGCGGACATTGCGCACATCAGCGGTCTGATCGCCGGCGGTGCGCATCCGAATCCCGTGCCGTACTGCGACATCGTTTCCAGCACGACGCACAAAATGATGCGCGGCCCGCGTTCCGGATTCATCATGAGCCGGATCGAAGACCGCTACCAGGAAAAATACTATCCGACGAGCAAGAACAATCTGGCCAAACGTATTGACCGCGCCGTTTTCCCGACGCTCCAGGGCGGCCCGCACATGAACGTGATCGCCGGTATGGCCGTCGCGTTCGGCGAAGCAGCGCAGGATTCCTTCAAAGAATATGCGCACCAGGTCGTGAAGAATGCCCGGACGCTGGGTGAGTACCTCATGGAACACGGTATCAAGCTGGTCAGCGGCGGTACGGATACGCATCTTCTTCTGCTTGACCTCCGCGACAAGGAGTATACGGGAAAAGATGCGGCAGAAGCACTTGCCCGCGGCGGTATCATCGCTAATTTCAACACGGTTCCGGGCGATACTCGCAAGCCGACGGTGACTTCCGGCGTCCGTATGGGCACCCCCGGCATCACGAGCATGGGAATGAAAGAAGGCGATATGGCGAAGGTCGGCGAATGGATCGTCCGTATCCTCAACGCGCTTCCGAATTCGGAATCCGTCGAAAACGAAGTCCGCAAGGAAATCGCCGATTTCTGCACGCAGTTCCAGATCCCGGGACTTGACGACTAAGCAGAATTTCTGATTTCGGTCAGGATATAAAAAAGGATCTCCAGTCTTTCACGAGGCTGGAGATTTTTTTGTGGAAATTTTCAATACTTAGTGTGTCTTCTGCAAATACGGAACACCGAAATCAAAAAAATTTCCGGAGCTGTTCAAACGGCTTTTGCTCGATCATCGCATCCATCATCCTTTGGAGCTGTTCCGGTTCTTCGATCTCCTGGATCTTACCCAGAATTTCCGGAGTTGCAAATTCTGGATAAAATGCAGAAAACATACGCTGTGTACTTTGCAAAAGAAGAGCTCTTCCTTCAGCACGTCCTTCAGCACGTCCTTCAGCGATTCCTTCAGCACGTCCTTCAGCGATTCCTTTTGCACGTCCCTCTTCGATCGCGAAGAGGAGTCTTCCATGTTCGTCACGAATCGCTTTTTCGCGAGCCCATGCAAGTTCCCGCATTCTCTCGTCCGAATTTACTTCAACAAGTTTCTGGTACGCAAGATCCAATCCCGGGGTATTATATGCAAGCGTTTCCATTTCAGCCTCCGTTTTCTGACTGGAGTAAAGTAAAAAATCGATCCAATTCCGCAAATATATCTGATTTTGAGCTTGGGCGGTCAATTGTTCGACAAATCGTTCCCATTTTCTCTTCGTCAGCTCCAGAGTATGCATTTCAAAATGACGGGTAAGGAGTACTTTCGGATCCTTTTCCGCCGCAATATTGAAAACATTGTGGAGATCGTTCAACTGACTGAAAAGCGGAAAACGCGTCAGGATGATGGAAACAACAGGACGAAGCCGTTCATATCCATCACCGGAAGTCAGCCGATTTGCAAAAAGCTGCGCCCAATAGTAAAGCATTCTTTCAGGAAATGCAATTTCATTGGCCGTTTGGATCTCAATATCGTAGGTGCGATCGGTCTCATCCGTCGCCTTAATATCAAGGATCGTCCTTTTATCGGATTCATAGTCCTTCAGATTAAAAGGATTCCGAATCTCCACTTCCCGTGCCAGCGGTCTGCCGGCACTCATGCGTACTGCATTAATAAAGTGAAGAAGGCATTCTTCAGACTTGGCTGAAGAAAAAATATACTGAAACACGACATCCGAGGCTGCGGACAAAAACGGTTTTCCATTTGCAGTCTGCATTTTTTACTCCTGAACAGATTCCTTTTTACCCAATTATATCCGAATTGCCTCCAAAAGTCAAGGAATTCGGAAAATAAAATAAAAAAAAGTTCATCCGGCAACAGTGTATCCGTTCACATCGTCATTTCATCACAAAAATCGGATAAGACACAGAAGTGCCGGGCTGGAAATTTTTTAATATGAAATATACGGAAGACACGGATCTCACAGAGTGTGATTTTAAGATCCATTTTGTGTTATTTGCGTCTTCCGTGAAATTCATTTCAGGCAAGTTTCGCTTCGACTTCCGCACGTGTCGGCATCGACTGTTGAGCACCGAGTTTCGTGACGCTCAATCCCGCCGCCGCGACGGCAAATCGCGCTGCGTCGAGGAGCGTTTTTCCCTCAGCCAGCGCACAGGCCAGCGCACCGCTGAACGCATCGCCGGCCGCAGTAGAATCGACGGCTTCTACGGCGATCGACGGCACATGGACCGGCGCGGAAGTGCCGTCACTGACTAGAACTCCTTCTTTTCCAAGTGTCACGATGACCTGCTTCACACCGCGTTCATGCAGAACGGAGACCGCTTTTTGCGCGCTTGCTAGATCGCAGACCTCGATCCCGGTGATGTAGGAGGCTTCCGTTTCGTTGGGCTTCAGGAGCGTCAGGCGGGAGAGCAGTTCATCCGGAAGACCGTTCTGCGGTGCGGGAGCAGGATCAAGGATGAGCGGGATCCCGAATTTCTCCGCAAGTTCGGCCGTGTGAAGGAGCGTTGCCATTGGTGTTTCCAGCTGAACGACCAGAATGTCTGCCGTGGAGATAAGATGGAATTTTGCCTCTGCTTCATCCACATCCGCAGGAGAAAGATTTTCGTTCGCGCCGGAGGCTACCGAGATGGAATTTTCGGCGTTTTCATCCACGAGGATCAGCGCGATGCCGGTGGCTGCCGTTTCGTCCATTTTGACGCATGAAACGTCGATCCCTTCTTTCTCAAACCCAGCTTTCGCCTGCTCGCCAAACATATCGGCACCGACACGCGCGATCATCGCGACATTTCCGCCAAGCCGAGCCGCAGCGACTGCCTGATTGGCCCCCTTTCCGCCCGCATTGCAGACGAATTTTCCGCCAATGACCGTTTCACCGGGACGCGGTATCGTACGGGACTTGATGACCATGTCCGTATTGGAACTTCCGATGACGACGATTCTTGCCATGATTTTCTCCTTGTGATCCAGGTTTCGTTGAAGACGGAAAGAGGGAATGGAGAACGAACTCCGATCCGTCATGATTCATGCACGGTGGATACGCTGTCCCGCACCGCGTTTGATCATCCGCTTGATCTCCAGTCCGGTAAGCTGCGTCATGAGTTTCCAGACTGGGATGCCCGTTTCAGCCGTCAGTTCGTCCACGGTGGCGCCGCTGGACGGGATCGCCTCCAAGATCTTTCGTTCTATATCTGTGAGCGAGATCTCGGCAGGATGCTCAATGAGCATTTCCGGCACGCCGCTTTCTTTGGGGAATCTGTCGCGGATGGGACCAAGGGCCTCAAGGACATCATCGACGCTCTCCAGGAGGCACGCCCCCTGACGCAAGAGGCGATGGCATCCCGTCGAAACGGGCGAATCGACCGGTCCAGGGAGCGCGAAGACTTCTCGACCGTACTCAAGTGCAAATTGGGCGGTGAGCGTCGTTCCGCTTCGGGAACCGGCCTCGATGACAGCTGTTCCGAGCGCCATTCCTGCAATGATCCGATTTCTCTGCGGAAAAGTGAACTGTGTGGCGGGGACCATTGGCGCGTACTCGCTCAAAAGCGCCCCTCCGGAATCAAGGATCCGCTGCGCAAGACGCTGATTTTCTGTAGGATAGACCGGCAGCCCCAAACCGTGTCCGAGGACCGCGACTGTCCGTCCTCCGGCATCCAGCGCTGCTTTGTGTGCCAAGCCGTCGATCCCGCGTGCCAGACCGGAAATGATGGAAAAGCCGGCACGGACGAATTCACCAGTGAGCCGTTCCGTCTGCCGTTCGCCATAGTAGGAAGCATGCCGAGTCCCAATGACCGCCAGCGCCATATTATCCTGCGGGGCCAGTTTTCCCTTGACGTAAAGCAGACCCGGCGCGTCGGGGATCTCGCGAAGCATTCGGGGAAACTGCGGATCGGAATCCAGCAGGATCTGGATCCCATGCTTTTCGCAGAGTGCCAGCTCCTTTTCGACCGAGATCGTGTCCTTTGCCGCCAGAATGGCCGACGCAGCTTTTCCGCCGACTTCCTGGACCTTACGCAGCTCAAAGACATCTGCCCGGAAAACTTCGGAAGCATTTCCGAAATAGTCCAGCAGGTTTCGCCGGATCCGCGGTCCGATCCCGCTGATGAGCGTCAGACGGACGGCATCCAGAAGCGCTTCATCATGGTTCATGGCGGAACTCCTTTCGGGAAATAGAAGACAGAAATGACAGGGATCTACGGTAAATTACGGTAAATTACGGCAAATTAGGGCAAATTAACGGTAAATTACGAAATGAAATTCAAAAAGCGCGTTCTGAAACGAGTCCGAAACGCGCTTGGAATGGGTCAGGTGTGGTAATCTGCATTAATGTGGACGTAGTCTGCCGTCAGGTCGCACGTCCAGAATCGGCAGCTCTGACGCCCTTCACCAAACTTCAGATCGATGGTGATCTCGCGCTCAGACGCCATTGATCTTGAAACTTCGGCTGCATCGAAATCCGTTGGCGCACCATTCGCGAAAACGAGGAAACCGTTGATGTGCAGCGTCGCTTTTTTGACGTCAAACGGAATTCCGGAGTACCCTGCCGACGACATAATGCGCCCCCAGTTCGGGTCGTTGCCGTAAAGCGCACATTTTGTGAGCGGACTTTCCGCGACGAGACGCGCAATGTGACGCGCATCGGCCTCCGTCTTCAGGCCCTTCACGTTGATCGTGACGAGGTGGGAAGCACCTTCGCCATCTTCCGGGATCGAGCGGGCCAGATCGGCACAGATGCTTTCCAGTGCATTGGCGAAGTCTTTACTTTTTGCGGCACTCTGTCCTCCCGCAGCGCCGTTGGCCAGAAGAAGGAGGGAGTCGTTGGTGCTCGTGTGGCCGTCGACCGTGATGCAGTTGAACGTCGTATGGACGATCTTTTTCAAAAGTTTTTGTGCTGATTTTCCGTCAAGGACGGCATCCGTCAGCACGATCCCCAAAAACGTCGCCATGTTCGGCGCGATCATGCCGGCGCCTTTCGCCATTCCCGCAATGTTCACGACCGTTCCGTCTTCCAGCGTGACCTGCTTCGAGAAGAGTTTGTGGTGCGTGTCGGTGGTCATGATGCCTTTTGCCGCGGCGATGAGCGATCTTTCGTCATCCTTGAGCTTTTTCGTGATCTTCTGGATCCCTTTTTCGATCGTGTCCATCGGCAGGAAGTGTCCGATGATGCCTGTCGACATGACCAGAGCTCCCTCTTCATCCGCTCCGACGGCCTCCGCAGCCCAGCGTGCCATCTGCTGTGCATCCTGCAGTCCGCGTTCTCCTGTGCATGCGTTCGCGTTTCCGGAATTCACCACGATCGCTTGGATCTTTTCGCTTGGGACCCGGCTTCGGTCCAAAACCACGGGTGCGGCACAGACCAGATTCTGCGTGAAAACGCCGGCTGCCGAGGCGGGACGGTCCGACGCGATGAACGTCATGTCCGCGCGAGTTTTGTCCTGCTTGATCCCCGTGTACATTGCGGCAAATCGGAACCCCTGAGGGATGAACTGTTTCGTTTTTTCTGTCTTGGCCATTTTTCGTAAATTTCTAAATATCGCAAGGAAAGAGTGTGAAAAAATGAAAAAACTACGATGGGTTTCAGGAAACCCTTAATTCCAATCTTCATTTTACCACGTTCGCAAATTTGAGCAACCCACCCTCCGCAGTAAAATGCAGATTTCGTCTGAAATTTTTTCATTTTTAGTCCATTCGGCAGCTAGTGCGGCTGTGTATCGGTACACACTTGCTGGAAGTGCCTCATTTTTTCAGGCAAAAGCCCGATGTTTCGAGTCCAGCGTTTTTCGAGTCTTTCACGCCGGCTCTATTCCCGTCTATTCCCGCAGCGGTTTTACGATCTCCGGTTCACGCTCTCCGTAAAGTCGGAGAACGGCATCCCGCAGAGCGCGGCCCCGCTCGAGTTCTTCCGGATCTTCCGAAGTAAGCAGTTTTTGGATGTGTGCCGTTTCCTGCCTCAGGATCACTCGTCTTTCTTCCTGTTCTTTTTGAAGATCTCTTTGGATCTTCTGGATCTGCCGCTTGGCTAATTCCAGAAATTGGGCGTTTTTTGCGTTTTGCTCGAATGCAGTCGGTGAGGATCCTGCCAGAGTTTCGCAAACAGCAGAATAAAACGTGACGAAATCCTCCAGATTCTGGAGCATTTTCTCTGGATGCGTATGCGGGTCCTGTACCGCATTGAAATAGTCTCGCTCGATGGGGGAGACTGCCTGAAATTTCCGGGATTGGATCCTGCGGAGAAGATTGCGCTCCAGCTGATGCAGCTCGATCTCGTTCTGGATCTCTGCGATTTCTGCTCTTCTTGGATCTTTTGCATAGAAATAAAGAAACGTCTCCGTATCTTTCTTTAAACTTTCCGAAAGAGCTCCTTTCTCCTCACGAAATTCCGCTTGGATCCGCGAGTAAAGCGTGTCCGCGTCCGCCGGCTTCATCCACCAGCGGATCAAAAGCGCCGCCAGGAAGCAGCTGATGCCGAGCAGGAGCAGGACCATTAGAAAACCGCCCCACGGAGATTCCGATTTGGGTGTGTGCTGGAGTTCCTGCTTTTCTTCGAGAAAAAAGCTGGAGGAGACCGGCTTACTCTTTTCTGAGTTTCTGGGAAATGAGGCGGATCCCCGCAGTTCGCATTCTGGAGGTTCACCGCAAAAGATCTCCGTTCCCTCTTCATTCGGATGAATGTTCCCGACAGATTCCGAAACCGATGAAGCTCCGATGGCCAGCGGGTAGTCCTCCGAGATTTCCGGTGTACTTGAAACGTCAGAGGAAAGTGCAGCTTCCGCTTCCTGCCCAGAAGAGGAACGTATTTCGTGCGCAGACCGCTCAAAATCGTGGAACCAGCTCGATTGGGCATGATCCTCTGTGAGGATGACTGCTGGAGCTGCATCAGATCCCGAAACCGGAGCAGAAGCGGGGCACGGACCGGAATTGGAAGCTGAATTGGAAGCTGATTCGAAATCAGAAACCGCCTCGGTGCTTTTTTCATTGGCCCTGCCGCATAATTTTTGCTGCAGGAGAGCCGTAGAAAGCGGTGCCGACCGCGGGAATCCTTCCGAGCTTGAGGAATTCTGAAGCTGCGGCGAAACATTCATTTCTGTACGTACGGTCTCCAGGACACGGAGCGTAAAGTAGGCACTTTTAGGACGCCGTTCAGGGGATTTTTCTAAAAGTTTACCGATGAGTTCATCAAATTCGATCGGAATGTCGATCCCGAGCTGACTGGGCCGCAGGACCGCAGCGGTGGAATGTTGGTGAAGCAGTTCCGCGAGCGATTTTGCCATAAACGGCGGCGTGCCGGTCAAAAGAGCTTTCAGGACCGCCCCAAAACTAAAGAGGTCCGTTCGGAAAGAGACGGGCAGAGCAGACGCTTGTTCCGGCGCCATGTAGTTCAGCGTCCCTACGACACTTCCCGCCGTCGTGAGTTTTCCGGAACCAAAAAGCGCCGCGATGCCGAAGTCCGTCAGTTTCACCTTGCCGTCATGGGTCAGAAGCAGATTTGCAGGTTTCAGATCCCGGTGAATGATCCCGTGCAGGTGAGCGCAGTGAAGCGCGGAGGCCGTCTGGATCCCGATCTCAAGCGTTTCCTGCCAAGTAAATCGCCGACCGGCGCGAATTTCTTCCTCGAGTGAGTGTCCTTCCGCTAATTCCATTGCGTAGTAGAAAACGCCCTCTTCCTGCCCAAATCCAAGAAGCCGCACGATATTAGGGTGGTGAAGCTGGCGGAGCGCCTCGATCTCCTGCTCGAAACGAGTTCTGAAATTTTCGTCATCCGCAAGCGGAACGGCAAGCATTTTAACTGCGGCATGCTGACCGGTCTCCTGATGGACTCCGCGAAAAACGGTCCCCATCCCTCCGCGCCCGATGCGGGCCGTGACGATAAATGGACCAAATTTGGATGGAAAAGATGCCGCCATGAAGGACCTGCCTCTTTCTGCGTAATGGAATTTTCTGGAATGGTAAATGTGCGATCTTTGGATCTTTTTCCGTTTTTAGGCACACTTCCGGTCTGTTCGCGGAATTACGCCAGTTCGTGGAATCACGTTAGTTCGTGGAATCCAGGTATGGATCCTGCCCCATTTCGCGCTGAAGTTTCTTGCGCTGCTTTTCGAAGTACATGAGGGCTTTTCGCTGCCGGAAATGCTTGCGTTCGACCTTTCTCTGCGCTTTCCGGAAGGTATTCGCGAGCGAATCAAAACGCTGCGCGGTCTCTTCACCGCGTTTCTTGAGTCTTTCGGACTTTTTCGGACCAAATCCGGTCAGAAGGAGCTCGTCGTCGAGCGAAAGGTACTGTCTGAAAGATCCGGGGTCTCCCTGGCGCCCGCATCTTCCGATGAGCTGCCGGTCGATCCGCGCGGATTCGTGCATTTCCGTGCAGATGACGTGAAGTCCGCCAAGTTCCTCGACCTCCGGAGAGAGCCGAATGTCCGTTCCGCGCCCAGCCATGTTCGTGGAGACCGTGACTTTTCCGCGCTGACCGGCCTTCGCGACGATTTCCGCTTCCTCTTCCACGTGGTACGCGTTGAGGATCTGGTAGTCGATGTTTTTCTCGTCCAGCAGACGAGCGAGGATCAGCGATTTATCGATGGACCGCGTGCCGATGAGGACCGGGCGTCCAGTCGCGTTCAGATCGGCGATCTCATTCACGATGGCCCGGTATTTTGCGTCGGAATTTCCGTAGACCTGCGTCGGAAGCTGTATCCGGCGCGGGGGTTTGTTGGTAGGGATCGGCACGAAATTGCACTGGTAGATCTTCTTTAGTTCCTGACGGCTCGCGGCGGCCGTTCCGGTCATCCCGGCCACGTTTTCAAAACGGAGGAAGAAATCCTGGATCGTGATCCGTGCCGCCTGACCCGTAGCGACGGTGACTTCGAGTCCCTCTTTTGCCTCGATCGCCTGATGGATACCGTCACGCCATTTGCGTCCTTCGGAGAGTCGACCGGTGAATTCGTCCACGATCACGATCTCATTGTCCCGAACGACGTACTGCCGGTCCAGATGGAATTCCCGCTGAACTTTGATCGCGCGTTCCGTGAACGTGTAGAGGTCGAACATTCCGACGGAATCCAAAATTGACGGTTTCTCGATCATGCGGACCTTAGCGCGTCCCTTGCGAGTCAGCTCGACTGACTTTTTCTCCTCGTCCCACTCGTAGTCTTCGTCCTGCTCAAATTCCAGCGCATGTTCGGCACACCAGCAGTACGTTGCGACTTCGATCTTCTCCGCCTCGCCGGGGACCGCACTGATGATCAGCGGCGTGCGCGCCTCGTCGATGAGGATGCTGTCCGCCTCGTCGACCAGAGCAAAAAACGGATCTCTCTGGACTGGTTTATCCCCTCCGCCTCCGTTTCCGAAATTCATTCCCTGATTCAGCATCGCGCCGATCAGGTCATTCTGTCCTTCCTTGATCTTTCGCAAAAGAAGGCGGTCGCGCAGGAAATCAAAACCGAACTCGTTTGCCGTTCCGTACGTGATGTCACACGCGTAGGCTTTCGCACGTTCCGGTGTCTGCATCTGGGACTGGATGACTCCGACGTCCATTCCGACGGCACGATAGACCGGGGCCATAAGGTCGGCGTCACGTTTCGCCAGATAGTCGTTTACCGTTGCGAGAATGGCTCCGCGTCCCGCCAGCGCGTAGAGGAACATTGGGGCTGTCGCGGTCAGCGTTTTCCCTTCACCGGTCTGCATTTCGACGATGGAACGGTGAAAGATCGCGATCCCGCCGAGCAGCTGAACGTCGTAGTGACGCATTCCCTTGGCTCTGCGGGCAGCCTCACGCACGAGCGCAAATGCTTCTGGAAGGATCCGCGCCAACGGTTCGCCGCTGCGTGCGCGATGCCGGAGGGAAAGTCCTTCCTTTCGGATCTGCTCGTCCGTAAACGCCATGAATTTCGGCTCAAGTCCGTTGATCACCGTCAGCGTCTGGTACCAGCGCGCCAGCTTTCCTTTTGTTGACACGACGTCGATCGTTCCTCGGATCTTTCCCCACGTCCCTTTTGAAACTCCTTGCATTTTGTCTCCCTGAGATTTTTGATCCAGACGTTCGAAACGGCGGATCTACTTCTTGAACTCGATCGTCCCGATCGTGTACTTTTCTCTTTCATCGGCAGAATCCGGATCCAGTTTGAGCTGGAACGTCAGCGATTCCCGCTTCTGGTTCTTTCGCGCGAAATTCGTGAAGACGTCAGCCTGGATGGTGACGGCTCCGAGGATCTTTGCGGACGATGAAGAGTAAAAATGTGCCAGAATTTCGTATTTTCCTTTGGGCGCACGCCGGATCTGGTACTCTTCTGGTCCGTAGCCGCTCGTGAAATCTGCGGTGAGGTGCCCGCCGTTTGTGGAATCCTGATGCGAGTATCCCACTTTCTCGCCGCTCGGTTCCGTCACCCAGAGGTCGATGTCCGTGTCGTTTCCAGACCACGTCAGCACGATACGAATATCCAGATCGACCGGTCCGATCAGTTTTTTATCCAGCGGGATCTCCGTCACTCCGGCTTTTTGCGCGATCGGGATCAAGGCATTGGCTTCTTCCAGACCGAAAAGCTCGATCTCTGGGAATCGGCGTTCCCAATCCTCAAAATCACGTCCGTAGATCAGCGTGCCGTAGTGTTTGAGCGCTTCCGTGTAGTCCGACTTCGCGTTTTCCGGATGCTTTTCCGCACGCCGGGTCAGCGCGATGGCCAGATCGCGGTAGGACTGCGGCTCTTCCGGACGGATCTCGAGCACTTTTCGGAAGACCGGAACCGCATCTTCCGGATTTTCGTACTGAAGCAGCCGATTTCCAAGGACGCGGAGGAGTTCCTGATTTTCCAGCTCCATTTCCGCGAGATTGGAAAGGATCCGGAGTGCCAGTTTCGCGTCTTTCCGATTCCGGAAGAATTCCGCACACTCGAGGAAAAACGCCGGCGACTGTGCAAATTCACCGCGCAGCGAAAGGTACACCGCGTACGGATCCTTCGTCTCGGTCATTTTTTTCAGGTACGGAGAGTCGGGATCCCATGGCTGAAGCTCGATCGCGGCCGTCCGCGGCTCCTCCGTGTCCGAAGACGCTCCGTTTTCCGGGGCCGACATTGCCGGTGCGGGAACGGCATCCTGTGCCCGAGCGGCTGCCTCAGCATCTTCCTCAAGATCTTCGGCTTCCTCAAACTCCTCTACGACGGCCGGGAGTTCTTCGTCTTCCGCAAGAGGAGCCGCTGACGGAGCAGCAGTTTCACTCACCCGATACTGTGCGCGTCCGCCGGCTCGAATGTCCTCTTCGTTTTCCTCTTTTTGGAACCATTTGAGGAACTTCTGAAGCTGGAGATTCTTTCCGCGCCATTCCTGGTACTCACTCCAGAGGGCCTCGAGATACTCGATCCGGTCTGCTTTTCGTTCTTCAAACGACTGACGGATCTCATCGTTCTGAAGTGCCCGGATCCGGAAAAATTCCTGACGCATTTCAACCAGCGATTCCGGCGGCGCAATGTCGTGCCGGAGGTACTGATCAAGCGATTCCAGCACGATGAGCGACGTTTCGGGCGTCGCAAGCGAAAATTCGTGTCCAAGATCCTTCACCGCTTCCCGATCCGTGTCGGGCATCAGGAGAAGCGCTTCCAACTTGCGCTGGCCGAAGAGCGTTCGGAGCGACTCGCCGGCGGGTGCGTTTTCGCAGGAAACGGCGGTCTGGGGGCCTTTACCGACTTGGATCTCCACATTTGCGGAACGAGTCCGGCCCACGAAAAGGAAAGACGCACCGTTTTCTGTGTTTGCCTCATCTCCTGCATTTCCTGCGGCGATCTCAGACGTCAGGAATTTCGGGAAGATCTCGCCGTTCGAGACCTGGACCGGACGCGGAGCCGCCCCATCGAGCGTCTGCATGACCTGCCGGACGGCCTGATCCGTCGGGATCTTTTCCAGATCGACGAACCTGCCGGCATGATTCTGCGCAAGCCGTTTTAGCGTCACGGCATCCTGCGCGTTTCCAGATGCGAACGTGAAGAGCCGTCCCGGAAGTTCCGCGTTCTCCGATTCATGCCAGTTCGCAAAACCGTCCGAGAAAAGGAACGAAACGGAATCCATTCCCTCCGGCGCGAATTTGGCAAGCTGCGAGAAGTTCGTCGCACCGTCGCACGGAAGTTCCGCGAGCGTCTTTTCGAGTTCCGCAGCCTTTACCGTCAGGATCTCTCCCGGATCGATGAGATTTCGGACCGGGACCAGGCGCACGGTGTCGATCTTTGCTTCTTGGAGCCACGCCTGAAGAAATGCGAGTTCCTTCTTCTGCGTTCCCGCGAATCCCGTCGTTGAGCGTGAGCCGGAGCAGTCCCAGAAGACTGTCACGGAGTTGGGGAGCCGGGAAACTCTGTCCGAGGCGGCATCTTTTGGAGCTTTTTCTATGCCGGCGGCCGGAGTTTGGGGAGAGTCCTTCACCGCAGCCGGATCCTTCACCGCAGCCGGATCCTTCACCACAGCCGGATCCTTCACCACAGCCGGATCCTTCACCACAGCCGCGTAGTACGTGAAACCGTCCGCCGACTTTTCCGTCCAGATTTCGGGACCAGCGAGCGGGACCGCGAGAACGATCTCCTGCTGAGTCTGGAAATTGAGTGCGTCTACGTCGCCGAGCAAACTGTCTTCCCACGGCTCGAAAGTCAGCTCTTTGATCTCACCTGCGAGTTTTCGGGGTGCGTATTTTTGGACGAGTTCTTCCGAAAGCGCAGCGTCCTGATCCGCTTTTTCCATCACTTCGGGACTTTCCGGCAAAAAAGACCGCCAGATGAATTCAAAATATTTTGCCGGTTTTTTCAGAGCCAGCGGGAGACGCCAGATCCCCTCGCCGGGTTTTTCGCTAGGTTCCAGCACAGAGACGAATTCGATCCGGATCGTGCGTTTTCCGAAAGCCGGGACCGGGTAAATGCGTGTTTTGAATTGATTTCCGCGCTGAACTTCGACCAGGGCCGGGTCCACGTTCCGCCGGATCTCGGACTCGAGCGCAACGCGGGCCTTTTCTTTCGTGACGGCCGACGCATCGACCATGACGCCGTTGATGTCGAGCGCGTAGCCGGAGACCGTCACCCCTTCCGGAAGCGGAAATTCCAGTGTCTCCTCCATGTCCGTGTCGTTCGGATTCTTGAACGTGATCGTCGTGACCGTACGGCAGATTCGCCCGCGATGTTCGACGCGGACCGAGTATTCCTCGATCTGGATCGGTTCCTGTGGACCAGAGGGCACGATGACGCCGGGGTCGATGACCTCCCCATGGCTGCGTGTTGGTTCGGCAGGGCGCGGAGCCGGTTCTGGAATGACTTCCGCGGTCGGAACTTCAACGGGATCCAATGGGGCACGATCCGGAGTTTGTGCCGAAAGACCCGTGGGGAAAAAATACCCAATCGCCGTGAATACCAGCAAAAAAACGGGGAAATAGAAAAAAAGTCTCATCGAAAACCTCCTTGAGGATGGGCCGTAAATGCGTTTGGCAAAATTTTCAACACACGGATGAAAATCTGGAATCGGGAAAATTTGAATGTGCATGGGGAAAGGTCTTCCGGACCGAATGCGTCGGCCCGGAAATTTTCAGTTCCCTTCATTTATTCCGCACTGCGGGCGCATGGCGACTTCAGCTGCTTCAAGCGCAGTGCTTCGGTCATCTGCCGGTAGTCGCGGTCCAGCGGATAGCATCCGGAGACCATACCGTTTCGCGGAGCGGTCGTGCAGTCACTGAACGTTCGGCAAACTCGGCATCGATCCATCGGACGGCCTGCGAGCGAATCCGCGGCCATTTCACCGTACGTCAGGACCATGCGTCCAAGCCCCACGCTGTCGATCCAGCCTGCGCGAACGACGGCCTGCGCCACGTGCGGAAGGTAGTCCTGGAAGTAAGTGTACGCCGACCCGACCATCGGAAGGTTCGGAAAACGTTCCTTTAAGATCCGCGCGTTGAAGATCTGGCGGCAGCAGCCGAAAAGCGGGTCTTCCGGAGGATCGATCCTCGGCGGGATCTTCATCGATCCGTCCGGCTGAAGGACCGCTTCGACCGCAGGCGTGAAGGACGGACGCTGCGCGTAGACCGAGTAGTACGGCGACGCGGCCGTGACGTTCAGAACGTCGATCTTGATCTCCTCCGCCATGATCCGCACGATCTCAAGATCCTCCTCGCTCATGCAGTTCTGGACCGTGCCGAACTGCGCTTTCGTTTCCTCGCCGGGAATCGCGTCAAAGACGGAAAGACGCACTCCGATGAGCATTCCGGGACACTCCGTCCGGATCCCTTCCGCGACTTCCCGCAGAAAACGCATTCGATTCTCAAGCGGTCCGCCGTAGGGACCAGGTCGGTCCACGGCATGAAGAAGCTCGTGTGCCAGGTAGCCGTGGCAGTGCTTCACGTCCGCGAAATGGAAACCCGCTTTCCACGCGCATTTCGCGACTTTCACGTAGTTTTCGATGATCTGGCGCAGATCAGAGTCCGTCACGAGGTACGAGTCGTCCGTCGGGTCGATCTTCACCCGTGCGTCGAGCATCGGATGATGGTACGCGATCCGCGGCGTGTTGCGGTCCGCCCACGGCTTGCTGAACCGTCCCGAATGCGTGAGCTGAAGCCCAACGAGGAACGTTTCATCCGGATCTTTCCCTTCAGTTTTCAAGTACTCGCGGTGTGCCTGCGTGACCGTCTCGAAAAGCTCGGCGTACATCGTGTTGGCGTGCGCGTCATTGTGGCAGAGCTGACGCGGATTCGAGCGGCCGTCCTCCTGGACCGCACACGCTTCACCGCCCCAGACGAGGGCCGCGCCGCTTCTCCCGAATTTCTTCCACCGATTCAGAAGCAGTTCGGACGGCGTCCCGTCATCATTGGCGTCCCACCCTTCCATCGCCTGCGTGCACCAGCGGTTCGGCAGCGTGTACGGGCCGATCTTCAGCGGCTGCGCCATTGGGGAACCTTCCGCCTCCGAAAGGATCTTTTCGTCAACTGGAAGTTCCAGACCAAGCGATCCCAAATAGTTTACGAACTCCTCGCGGGTACGCAGCGCACCGATCCGGCGGTAGGCAGATCTCTCCATCTTCTTGTGTCCTTTTTTCTTATTTGGGGATGAAATGAAACGTTTTTCCCGATTTCTTTATGATACTTCATTTTCAGCCAAAACACTACCCCCCCCGAGACGGATTTTTCGCAAAAAAGACTAAAAAAACAGAAAAAAACGAAATTCCGCGAAATATTTTTAAAGGTCTATCCGGGAACCGCGCACCAGTTTCACCACTGAGGACACAGAAAACGCACCGACACACACTGAATTTTAAACACGAAAAGCACGAAAAAAACGAACCTTACGAAATATTTTTAAACTTTAAAATTTCATTTGTGCCTTTTCGTGTTTTCCGTAAAATTCGTGTCAGGGCACGTTTACTGCTTTTTTCCTCTTTTCTTTTCTTTTCAGTGTGTTTCTGCGGTCTTTCTGTGTCCTCAGTGGTAAAAATCACGGCGCAGATTTTTGGTCGGATCCCTAATCAGATTCCGATTCTGGTTTCTGATCAGGATTCGGGGCCATCCAGCAGACCGGCTCTTCAAGGATCAGAAGGTCAACGGGAAGAGCCGAGTCCGGGTCCTTTCCCGCTGCGAAAAACGTCTCGCCCGCTTTCCATTCCAGCTTTTGGCTGCCGTATGAAGGAAAGAGCTTTCGCTCAAATGCCTCGACGCGCACGGTATGAAACTGCGCATTATACGGCGAATTCCACGGTTCGTCCAGCCGGATCTTCGCGAAAAGTTCCTTCTCCGCCTCCCCAAGGTACGGCAGAAGCATGACGCGCCACGAGTGGAGCGGTTTCCCGTCCCCATCCTGAACCGATCGGGGCAGGCATTCGCCTTCGTGAGCCAGACGGTATCGCTCAAGCGCAAAGAAGAGCCGCTCCAGGGCTGCGTGATCGCTCGCACGCTGGAACGCGGCTTGAGCGTATCCTGGTGCGCTGATCGCATCGATCCCCATTCCCAACCAGACGGACCGAGTTTTTCGCGGAAGGAGACACAGAAACCAGTCGTTATCTTCCAGATAGCTGAACGAGCCATAGCTTTCCTTTTTGAAAAGGAATCTCAACGGGAATTCCTCACACTGTTTTTGGAACCATTCCTCCTGTTCCGACGCGAGATCCAATTCCGGATCCGTTTGCCGTCTTGACTGGATCCTCGCCATTTCCGTCACGGCAATATTCCAGTCCACTCCCAAATAAAACAGCGGATGAAACATGAATTCGTCGTACTCATATTCTTTTGAATATGGACTTGGAAGGATCATATCCAGGTACATCATTTTGTCACTCTGCTCAATGCGGAGGTAAACTTCCTCCCGCATATCCAGCGGATACTTTCGGGCAATTTCCTCAAGTTTCGCGAGCTGGTCTTCGGAAAGCGGCGCGTCGATATTTTCATAAAATGGGAGCGCCAGTACCATTCGCTTAATGTTGAGTCCGATCAGAAAATCCACCATGACTGCGGCATTCTCCTGGAACAGATGCCCCAAACGGCGGCAGGCTTCCGCGTCGGCGATCGCACCGTCCAGCTCTCCCTGCCTGATCCGGTATGCCGCCCGAAATGTCAGTCCCTTCGCCAATGATCGACCCAACTCACTGCAAGGAAGAAGCTGTTCTGCCGCGCAATGGCGGCCGTCGCCGATCAACGGAATGAAGTACATTTCGGAATCCAGCACGATCCGCACGATCTCATCCAGCACCGGCGAGTTCGCCCGGACCCATTCCGCAGTAAATTCCGGATCCAGAGCAAGTATGTCGGCAGAGTTTTCCACGTATCTTTTTTTCCGCTCCTCATCGTCGTCCGCGTATTTCTCATTCACCATCTCATGGTAGACGCAGACCGGGTCCGGAAGGAAACGTAAGTCACGGTATTCCTCCGGCTCAAGCGCGAGCAGGCCCATCATCTCTTCCTGTTCCTCTAGAAGAATTTTTCTCTTTTCTTCTGAAAGCGCAGGCCAATTCGTTGCCGTTTCGTAAACGAAAATCGTTTTCGTGATCCGGCGAAACGCATTCCGGTCCGTCTGCCACCCTTCCGGATACTGCGATTTCAGGACCTCAAACCAGTTGATCACGCCGTTTTCCAACCTCGCTCCCTCTGGTAAAAATCTGTTGCCCGGCAACTCCTTCAGTGGAACGCTCGCGAGGAAATACCACCACCCCACTCCTCCTAAGAACGTCATGAACAAAAAAAGCGCAGCGCAAAATCGTTTCATCGGATCATTTCTCCCAAATTTAAAAGTCTCGATTTTGATCTCGCGGAAATTCCCCAAAGATCTTCTCCATAAAAAAGAACGGTCAGGTGTTACAAAAAGTTTAAAATTTCCTAAAATAGGTGAGATCTTATATCGCCATATCGTGCGAAATGGGGCGACTTGAGAAAAAAAGAGTCCTGAAATAAAAAACGCCTCTCCAGAAGGAAAGACGTTTGAATAAGAACGTGCGGGCCGTATAGAGCCGGCACCGCACTGTGAGGTATACTCAATCTTTGCCCCACGGATGACGCTGTCCCTGAACGCGTCCCGGGAGACTCTGCAGACGAATGAAACCTTCCGCATCCGTCTGATTGTAGCTTCCGCCGCCTTCCATCGTCGCGATACCTTCATCGTAAAGCGAATTCGGACTCTGACGGCTGGCCACGTCAATGTTTCCTTTGTAGAGCAAAAGTTTCACTTCGCCCGTTACGACTTTCTGAGCCTCTTTGATGAACGCAAGAAGCGCATCCATCTTCGCATGATACCAGAAGCCGTAGTAGATCATCTCGGCAACTTCCGGCGCAAGCATGTCACGCAGGTGCGTCAGATCACGGTCCATGCAAAGACTCTCAAGCTGACGGTGTGCCGTGTAGAGGAGCGTCATGCCGGGGGATTCGTAAACACCGCGGGATTTCATGCCGACGAAACGGTTTTCCACCATGTCGATGCGTCCGATACCATTACGGCCTGCGATCTCATTCGCCTTGCGCACGATGTCGATCGGGGAGAGTTCTTCGCCATTGATCGCGACAGGATTACCTTCCACGAATTTGATCGTGACTTCTTCTTCCGCGTCAGGAGCTTCTTTCGGAGAAACGCCCATGCCGAAATCAACGATCTTGACGCCGCAGACGTTCAGATCTTCCAAATCACCGGCTTCGTAGCTGATGTGGAAGCAGTTTTCGTCGGAGCTGTACGGCTTCTTCACACTGGCTTTGACCGGAATGTTCTTCGCTTCGCAGTAGGCCAGAAGTTCCGTACGGCCGGGGAACTGATTGCGGAATTTTTCCATGCGCCACGGAGCGATGATCTCGATCTCCGGATCCAGAGCTTCCGCAGCGAGCTGGAAACGGCACTGGTCATTTCCTTTTCCTGTTGCGCCGTGAACGAAGTATTTGGCGCCGACTTCATGAGCCACGCGCAGGCAGGCACGTGCAATGATCGGACGGGCGATAGAAGTACCGAGAAGATAGATGCCTTCATATTTCGCCTGCCACTGGATCATCGGGAAAGCGAAATCGCGGCAGCATTCATTCTGCACATCAACGATACGAGCCGACTTTGCACCGATCTTCAATGCTTTGTCGATGATCGCCTGACGGTCTTCACAGGGCTGTCCAACGTCTACATAGACAGCATGGACTTCAAAACCTTCGTCCATCAACCAACCGAGCAAAACGGAGGTATCCAGACCGCCGGAATACGCCAACACGCAGGATTTCATGACTTCGTTCCTTTTATAACTAGGACCTAAGTGGAATGACGGATAATCTCAACTAAGACAGATTATCTCATATTTGCGCAAATTTTCAAGGGGGGAGGGGGCGAAATTTTAAAAGAATGGCCAATTTTTCCCAAATTTTATCCGTTTCGCATTTGGGGGGGCCGAACATGCCAATAATATGGGAGAAAAGGGACAGTTTTTGTGAAAAATTTGGAATATTTTGAAAAGACTCCTTGACATTTTGTTCAGAACAGTTTATATTGGGGAAAACTTTGTGTTTTTTTGTGAGTTTTTCTTTTCATAACGAAAAGATCGGGGGGCGAGATGGCGTTACTGCGGCTGATCAAGGGATATGCACCGGGAAAAACATTTTCTCTGAATGAATCGTCCTGCACACTTGGACGAGCGCATGACTGTGAGGTCCAGCTTGAAGCTGCGTCGGTGAGCCGGCGTCATGTTCGTATATTTCGCCGCGGAAATGACTATTATATCGAGGATCTCAAGAGCCGGAACGGGACACTGCTGAACAACCGCCCGATCTTGGAACCGACTCGCCTGAATCACCGCGACAGGATCCAAGTCTGCAGCATCGTTCTTTACTTTTATGCAGACGGACATGAACACGAGACGGGCGGCATTGAGGAGTTTCAGGCGAAGATCGCCGACATGGGGCCGGAGGACCAGTCTTCGTATATGGCGACGTTTGACATGCTGCGTCAAAAGCATGCACTCGGTCAGACGATGGCCAGTGCAGAGGTCAAGCTGCGTGCGCTGGTCGAGATCGGGCGTCATCTGGGCGAGGCAGTCCAGGTGGAAGAGGTGCTGATGCGGATCCTTGACAGTCTTTTCGTCATTTTTCCACAGGCGGACCGCGGTATTATCGTGCTTCGGGAGCCAAATACGAACACGCTCGTTCCCAAGGCGCTCAAACAGAGAAATCCGAGCAGTGACGAAGTGCGTCTGAGCCGTACGATCCTCCAGAATGTCATTACGACCGGGCAGGCGATCCTTTCTGCCGACGCGGTGCAGGATTCTCGTTTCAATATGTCGCAGAGCATCTCGCATTCGCCGATACGTTCCATGATGTGTGCACCTTTAGTCGGGATCGACGGAAACGCGATCGGAGTCTTGCAGATCGATGCGGCAACGACGATGCGGCAGTTTACTTCGCAGGATCTTGAGATCCTTGCCAGCGTTGCGAATCAGGCGACCGTCGCAGTGCGGAATGCACAGCTGATGGAAAGCGCAATGGCGGAAGCGTCGATACGCCGGGAGCTGAACGTTGCGCACAAGGTCCAGCAGGGGTTTCTCCCTGCAATGAAGCCGAGCGTCGCGGGTTACGAATTTTTTGACTACTATTCTCCGGCTCGACAGCTTGGCGGTGACTATTTTGATTACGTGCCGCTGCAGGACGGACGGCTCGCGGTGATTTTGGGGGACGTTTCAGGGAAGGGGATCTCTGCGTCGCTGCTCATGGCGAAAATGTCTGCCGAGGCTCGCTATCTGCTTGCCATGCATCCGAATCTTGCCGATGCGATGTTCGCGCTGAACAACACGTTCTGCGATGACCGGTGGGGAGACCGATTCATTACAGTCGTCGCAGGAGTGCTGGATCCCAAAACGCATGAACTTGAACTGGTCAACGCCGGTCACGTTCCGCCGATGCTCTGCCGTCCGAATGCGGTACCGCAGTCTCTGGAAATGGAACGGACTTTTCCGATCGGCGTTTTTCCGGATTCTGCGTTTCACGTTACGTCGATCAGGCTCCAGCCTGGCGACACGCTCTTTTTCTTTACTGACGGCGCGACGGACGGGATCAACAAAGATGCGGAAATGTTCGGGATGGACCGGCTCTGCGAGTGCTGGACCCCCTACCGTTCCACGATTCAGGAACAGGGAGATGCTTTGATCCAGGCGATCAGCGATTTTGTCGGCGATGTTCCCTACGCGGATGACATCTGCGTGACGGGTATCCGGCGGAAACTGTAGCGAAGGAGACGTTCATGTCCTCAACGAAGTACCTGAAACCGGAAGTCATTGCGGGCATCAAGAGACTCGATCTGCGTGCAAAATTCATCGTGAAAGGGTTTCTGCAGGGGCTGCATTCCAGTCCGTTTCAGGGATTTTCTGTGGAATTCAGCGAGCATCGCCGCTATGCGCACGGAGATGATCCGCGAGATATTGACTGGCTCCTTTACGCACGGACAGATAAATATTATGTGCGCAAGTTTCAGGCTGAGACGAACCTGACGGGCTATCTGGTCGTGGATCAGAGTGCGTCGATGGATTACACACATCGGCAGGACGTTACGAAATTCGACTACGCGATCTGTCTGGCGGCTGCGCTGGCGTACCTTATGATCCATCAGCGTGACCCGGTCGGTCTCCTGACGTTCGATGAAAAACTCTGCCGAAGTATCCGCCCCGCTGCGCGTCCTTCCCAGCTCGCGGCGATCCTCTCGACGCTTTCCCGCCTGACTCCGGATGGAAAGACTAACATTGCGAAAGCGCTCCATCAGACGGCCGCCATGCTTCGGCATCAGTCGCTCGTGATGGTCCTGAGCGACCTGCTGACGGACGAAGAGACCGTTATGGAGGCTTTGCGAAAACTGAAGTTTGCGGGACACGATGTTCTGCTGCTGCACATTCTGGATGAGGCGGAAGTTACATTTCCCTTTGAAGGGGCGCTGGAGCTGGAAGATCCGGAATCCCGCGAGACCCTCCGTGTCGATGCCCGAGGATTTCAGGCCGATTATGTGAGACAGATCCGGGAATTTCGGGAGCGGTATGCGGAAGAGTGTACGAAGATCGGGATCGACTACCTTCCGCTGGACACGAGCATGCCGTTTGACAAAGCGCTGGCCGAGTATCTGTCCAAACGCCGCGGCGTGTGAGTCGGACTGCAGGATCTTAGAGAAATTTTCTATAATTGTCCTCTGGTCATTTCCAGAAAATGTGTTTTTTCTCCTCCAATGAGAAGTATCTGTAAAATCAGACTTTTCGCTTCATCACACAGCTTTTGACCTGTTTTGCCAGTAAAGTTTTTGTATATTGCCCATATTCGCACCATGTTTTTGTGCTAATCGTTAAATTTTAACAAATTGGTAGAATTATTTCAAGTAATACTTCTGTTTTAAGGAGAATTTCTGTAATTTTATGAAAATATGTCCGATGAAGAAATGGATACCATTAGAGGCGTTTTTTAGGATGGTTCTCTAAACAGGTATCTAAGAATACATTTCCCGTATTTTTGAATCAATCATAGTAAAGAAGGATTCGACACATGGAAGGTAATTTGAGAAAACGATTTTCTCTGTCGTCATGGATGGCGGCAGGCGTGACTGCCCTCGGAGTGGGCGGTCTGCTGGGCCAGACGGCAGTCGGGTACGAGACCTACGACGACCCGACCAGCAACATTGGTCCGGGAACCTACGGCAAGACCGACGTCAGTGGTGAAAATGATCTTGGGATCGACATCGATACGAAACCGGGACAGACCGGTCCCAGTGATCCGGGAATGGACCGCGGTGAGGACCTCTACCAGTTCACCAGCAGCAACATTACGATCGGTGAAGCCGGCGGGACGACGATTTTTGCGTGGAAAACGCAGTTTGGCGACCGCGGTGCGAACGATGCGGTGACGCTGACTCTCAAGGGCGGCACGAACGTCTTCGATCACATGGGGATCTACGTTGGTTCCCGTGCGACTGGCGACGATGCCGTGGGTGCAGAGACCACGATGAACATCGAGGGCGGCACGAACGTCTTCACCCATCGTCTCATGGTCGGGACACAGGGGAGCGACGGCGCTGTCGGCGGGCATTCCACGGTCAACATTTCCGGCGGAACGAACGTCTTCACGTACGACAAGCGTTTTGACGGGCAGCAGGTCGTTGGTCTGACGGACAACAAATACAATCATCAGTACAAGATCGCGGATCTGACCGGTCCTCATACCAAGTATCTGGGCGGCGGTCACTCTGCTGACGATCCTGCGGATCCGGAGTACGGATATGCGACGATTCCGGAGTACAACTACTACGACAACTACTACGGCGTGTACTTCTCCGCGATGAGCGGCGGATCGGATGCTGAAGGCGGAAACACTCAGGGCGTTGACCTGAATATTTCCGGCGGTAAGAACATGTTCTACGTTCAGACCATGATCGGCGGCGGATATGACGACACTCCGTACTGCAGCATCAACTCCAGCTCGGATGACAACGACGTCGTCTGGGGCGGCACGAACACCATCAATATCACCGGCGGTTTCACCAAATTCGCGGCCCGTACGTTCATGGGGGCGGAGGGAAGCACCACGACGCTGAACATTTCCGGACGTTCGTCGGTCTTCTTCACGGGTGAAGTCATCAGCGAAGACATGGACCGTGCTTTGGCGATGATGAATCTGGAAGTTCCCGGTTCGGTTCCGAAGTACCAGAACAACTACCGCGGCGGCGACCTGCCGTACGTCTTCATCGGCGGACGTGACATGGAGGGCGAAGAAGGCCTGAAATCCAGCACTGTCGTGAATATCAACGGCTTCAACAAGAACATGACCAGCGCGTATTTCGGCACTTCCACCTTCTTTGGCGGTGCGGACGAACGCTGGCTGGCCGGTGACCAGTACGAGCTTGATGCAGATGGAAACGTGATCCCGCTCTTCAATTACGCGGAAAGCGGCGAAACGATTCCCGGAAGTAACGCGCTGCGCAAGGATTCCGGCGTCGCGACGGTCAACGTGAACGGTAAGATCCGCATTGGATATGCCAACACGACCAAGATCGTGGCGGAACGCAATGAATGGAACTACAATTACGGGACCATTTTGGACAACTCGCATCCGGACACTATCGACACGACTGCGACGCCTGACGCGGACGGCGTGATCCGCCCGGTCTACAACGTCACGGTTTGGCAGGACCGCTACGAACAGGTCCGTCTGATCGGTGCTGCGGAAGGTTCGAGCTTCAATGCTGGTGAAAATGCCCGTATCCAGTTCGATACAGTCATTCACGCGGAACAGAAACCGCTTCATGATGCTGCTTCCGCTGCGATGGCCTCCGGATACCTTGACGGCGTGACGCTCAACGGCTACAGCGGATACTTTACCCCGGATGCGAACGGCGGAAACAACGCCGCCGGTACCCTGGCGTACACGACGACAAACGCTGCCGGCGAAGAGGTCTACACGCTGGAGACTGCTATGATCGCGTTTGACCGTATCCACATCACCAAAGATGCTGACATCACCCTCGGCGGTATCGGAAACATCATGGCGCGTTCGCAGAGAAACCTGACGGGCGAAGAGACCCTTGCGGAAGGTGACGTCATCTCCGGGACTTGGGCGAAAGAGTTCTACACGAACCCGACGTTCGTCGACACGACCGTGGGTGATCCCTCGGCACCGTACTTCGTGAACGACACGGCCGTCAACCTTGACGCGCACAGCCGTCTGGGATCCGACTCCGTCTTTGAACGGACGGTCTACGACAAGTGGTTCTACAAGATCACGCTCGAAGACGTCGATCCGAACTACGCCGCGACGGAAGGCATCCAGACGAATGAAGTCCGCATGCACGTGGAAACGAAAGACCTCGATACCGCTCTGGTCGGCAACATGGGCCGTAACGGCGACACTTTCAGAGAAGTCCTCCTGACGGGTTCCGAACGCGCTCCGGCTGTCTACGAAGCGATCGAGCAGATCATCTCCACCTCGGAGACTGCGGAAGATGCCGCTGCGAACTTTGACCAGCTCATCGGTGCCGGTTACGGACAGCTCGCCGCCGCGCAGGTCCGCCGCATCTCCAACTTCAACAGTCTGATGTTTGACCAGATCATTGCGTCCGACGTCTGCCTGAAGAACCTGCGTCAGAGCAGCTACTCGAACGGCTGCGGCACGAGCTGCGGCGGAAATCACTGCGGTCAGTGCGACGAATGCGGAAACTGCCGGAACTGGACTGCCTGGGGACACTTCTACGCCGACGGCGGTGATGTGGACATGAACAAGTTCTACTCCGGATACGAGACGAACAGCTACGGCGCAATGTTCGCCATCGACTGGACGAACTGCGAATCCTGCCACTTTGGCGTCTACTTCAACTACGCCGAAACGGACGTGGAATCCAGCGCGCCGATGGGATTCACCAACCTCAATGCGCAGGACTACTCCATCGGTCTGTACGCGAAATGGCTCGGTCTCTTCTGCACCGGAGGATACGGAAGCCTCATCGCGAACGTGACCTGGACCGACATCGAGTCCGAACGCCAGCTGTACCTCGACGACTTCTTCGATGGAAACACCGACGGAGTTATCCCGAGCATCGCCTACGAACGCGGATGGATCTTCTTCCCCTGCGAACGCCTGAGCGTGAACCCGTTCTTCGGTCTCCAGTACATCTACTACCACAGTGAAGAATTCACTGAAAACGGTTACGATGAAGTCGGCGATCCGAGCCTCTTGGCTCTCAATGTCGGCGAGATCGAACATCACTCCCTGCGCGGTACGCTGGGACTGCGGGTCTCCCGCGACTGGATGCTTGGACGCTGCCATGACCGCCGATTCACCACCCGCCTGAAGGCTGCCTGGATGCACGACTTCCTCGGCGAGTGTGACCCGACCTTCCAGACCTCCCACGTCGGATACCCGGAATTCCCGGTGTGGAATGTCCGTTCCAACAACGGCGGACGTGACTGGGCGATCCTCGGTCTGGGTGTCGATTTCAACGCGACGAAGAGACTCTCCTTCCTCGTGGACTACAACGCCTACGTGAATGAATACATGACCATTCACTCTGGTATGGCCACTGTGAGATTCAACTTCTAGCGTCCTTTCAATCTTAAATACGGGAAAAGGGACCTCCGAAATTCTCGGAGGCCCCCTTTTTGCGTGACTCATGCCCGCCTTCCCTTTTCCCGCTTTTTGTTGTTTTAAATTCCCTAATTTCTCTATATTTTGGGAATTTTTTTGCTTTTTTTCATATTTTTTTCTTGACGCCGCTCCGTTCCTGCGTATAATAGTCAGTATGTAGTTTCATTTCGTTTCAGTGCAGGAGTCCAAAATGCAGAAGTTTACCCTTCATAACCGCTCATTCAAACAACGTATTCACGGCTTCACGCTCGTGGAGCTGCTTGTCGTCATTGCGATCATCGGAATGCTCATCGGTCTCCTGTTGCCGGCGGTACAGCAGGCGCGTGAGGCTGCTCGGCAGACTCAGTGCACGAACAACCTCAAAAACCTGGCGTTTGCCGCGGTGAATCATTCGACCGTCAATCAGTTCTTTCCTTCCGGCGGGTGGCACTGGAATTTTACCGGTGACCCTGACCGCGGTTTCGGAAAGGAACAGCCCGGCGGATGGACATTCTCCATTCTCCCTTATATGGAACAGGACGCACTGTTTAAACTAGGGGCAGACGGTAACAAAGATACTCCGGACAACGCGAAAGCTACAACTGCGCTCCAGACGCCCGTTCCGCTCTTCAACTGTCCCTCACGCAGAAGGAGCAAACTTTATCCTGGAGCGAACAGCTCCCTTAAAAACGCAAATTCCAGCGGTTTGAATCGCGGTGATACGCAGTATATGGCCAAGACTGACTATGCGGCAAACTATGGCGGAGCTGTTGTGAATCCGGCAGACGAGCGTGACGGGAAGTATCCTGACAGCTACTCGAAGGCGAATGAATATACGAAAAATAATAACTGGCCTGTCGTAAATGCAAACGGACTTATTTTCTGCTGCAGCGAGATCTATCCGGAAGAGGTCCACGACGGTACGGCAAACACCTACCTCATCGGCGAGAAGTACCTGAAGGCGGATACGTATGAGACTTCCGGATCCTCCAGCGATGACAACGGTATCTGGACTGGCGCGGACTGCGACAACTGCCGCTCGACATACAATGCAAACACCAACAATCCACTGCAGGACCGAAAAGGATACGAAGAATACTCGCAGCGTTTTGGAAGTGCTCATGCCGGTACTTTCGGTATGGCGATGGGAGACGGTGCTGTACATCGTATTTCCTATGCGATCGATTCGACGACCCACTATCGTCTGGGATGCCGCGATGATGGAAACGTAGCCGTCGTTCCGGATTGAGCCGTTTGAGCCTCCGGATTTTCATGCCGTTAGAATAAAATTCACATTCTGCCGCCCCGCAGAAAATGATTGAATCGAATGTTTTATTTTGATCATAAAAGGAACCGTCCTATGAAAAAAAAACAGTATTCATCTGCGCTGTGCACGCTGCTCGGTGCGTCTCTTTTGATTCCAGCTTCGGGGGTCGCAGAAACGCTGACGGAGAATAAAGAGATCACATCGTTAGGTGCAAGTACCTCCTATCATTCTGACAACGGATCGATCCTGACCGTGACGCAGGGATTTGGAGCAAATCTTAACTATACCGGAGTCCTTTCCGGCAATCTGGGTGTCGTCTTCAACATGACACCGGGCCCGAATAACAATTCGAATCGTCTCACTCTCGCGGGTAATAATACATTCACCGGCGGTATGACTGTTTTCGGCGGAACGCTTCAGGCCGGCCAGGTCTCGCGTCTCGGTACGGGAACCATCACGCTCAATGAAGCCACGCTGATGAATGCGCATAACAACGGAAATGTCGCGAATGAGATCGTTCTGAGCAATTTCGGTGCGCTGCGTGCCAGTAATAACTTCACCGTGTCCGGCAAGATCACCGGCGATGGCGACCTGCTCATCCATCCGGACGGAAATGGTGCGCGCAGCGTCACGATCTCCAATCCCGCGAACGACTATACCGGCATCACGAACATCGGCGGCTACAATGTGCCAGGGTCGGCAAATCAGGATACCAAACTCATTCTGGGAGCCAATGAAGTCCTTCCCGACACGACGATCCTCCAGATCGGTATGCATTACGGGACTGCGAACTCTGCCAGTCAGCTCGCGGATAATCATCTGGATCTGAACGGCAAGACGGAAACCATTGCGGGCGTTACGGGTGAGGGATACATCGGCTGCGGAAACAAAGCCGGCACTCTGAATATCGTCCTGAACGGTACGGAAAACACGCTGAAAGGCGGCGTGAAGGCAAGCCAGCAGGTCAGTCTCGTCATTTCCGGTACCGGTTCTCAGAATTTCGGTACGGAACTGCGCAACACCGGCCTGAACGTTTCCGGAAGCGTGAGCGTCGGCATCCTCGAAAACACGAAGGGGACGATGTCCTCCATCACGATCGCCGACACATCGACCCTTTCCATTGGTGCCGGGTCGAACATCACCGCGACGGGAGACCTCTCCCTTCCGGCATGGTCCTCCATGCAGGCTGCGCCTGGTGTGTCGCTTGCCTTCCGTGACGTGAAGACGACCGAGCAGACCACGAGCATCGATCTCAACGGCGTGAGCCTCTCGGCCCGTAATATGCCGACGTACAATATCACGAACTCCAACGCTGACGTTCTTTCGACCTTCACCCTCACCGGCGAAAATAAGAACTACACGCTGAACGTCACCGGCAACACGCGCCTGGTCCTGAACATGGCGTCGAATGAGAACAACTTGGCGCGAACTGTGCTGGCGAACACGACTCGTCTTGCCGGCGGCGTCGAGATCCGGCGCGGAACGCTTCGCGTGGACGATGCGGCCATCTTCAGCGAGAATCCCAAAACTGCGGGCGCAGACGGAAAGGAACGCATTACGGTCGACTTCAACGGCGGCGCGCTCATGACGAAAGTCGCGTGGGACGATAATTACGTCTTTAATCTGATGCAGAACGGCGGCACACTCCGTGGTTCCGGAACCAGCAACGGACTCGCGATCGGCGCGTTGGTCACCGGCGTCGGAAGTCTGGAGATCGTCAATGACAATAACGTGACGCTCTCCAACACGAAGAACGACTACCAGGGCTGGACGTACCTCGGAAAAACTGGCTGGCGGAGTGATGCGCTTGGTGAACCAACAAACCTGATTCTCGGCGCGAATGAAGTCCTCCCCGACACGACGGTCGTTTCCTTTGGCGGCAGCAATGTCTACGGTCAGGCTAAACTGAATGTGAACGGCAAAACAGAAACGATCGCCTCTCTGGAAGGCGGACGGGCCACGAATACCAGCGGCGCGACAGTGACGATGGGGAATGTCGGCGGTTCCGGAACGCTCATTCTGAACGACACACAGAATCTGGTCTACAGGGGCAAGATCGTCGACAGCGTGAACATCAAAAAAGCTGACGCCGGAATCTGGCGTTTCTATGGTCAGATGACCTCGACTGGAACTTTGGAAGCCGCGGATGGTGTGCTCGTTCTGCACGAAGGTGCTTCCCTGACGAATTTGAAAGTTTCGACTGGCGGAACAGCTGCGGTCGGAAATGTTGCGGGGATCTCAAACGCAGTCCTCAGCGGCGGCACCATGAATACCGGTCTCAACGCGAATCTGGCAAACGTGAACATTTCCGTCGCGGAAAACAGCCGGATCGTCGTGGAACCCAACGGCTACTTCCTCCAGGAAAAGTTTGAGAGTCCGCAGGAAAAGGTCCGCGATGAGTTCTACAAATACGCGGGCGATCTGACCGAAAACGCGAACCAGATCACCAATATGGACGAGTGGGTCAACAGAAACGACGCGCTCCGAGCGCAGAGTTCCACAGACATCTGGGGAAAACTCGTGGACAAATCGGTCACGAACGTCTTTGAGATGGTCCTCGAAAACACGACGGACGCGCCGATCTCGATCGATATTGGAAAGACTTTCCGTAATGACGCCTCGATCCTCATCGTCGAAAAGGAGACCGGAACGAAGGTCGCGGAGATCGCTTTTGAGGAAGGGAACTCCGATTTTGCCAAAAAGGTACTGGAAGGCGTCGTCCTCGAACCGGGCAAACAGTATGCCGTGACGGTCCGCGCGACGCGCTTCAATATGACGATCGGAACATCACAGGATGCCAATAATACTCAAAATGGTCTGAACGGTGATCCGAACCATCTGGTCGGCATCGGCGTCCGTCTTTCCGGGACGGAAAAATGGTGGGGAATGAACCTCTCCTACGCTTCCGGCGATTGGGGCTGGTACGGCAGCGGGATCAAGAGTTCCATGACGCAGGACACGACGTTCAACGCGCAGTCGCTGAACATCGCGGAAGGCAAGACGCTCGACATGAGCATCGGCGGCGGTGCGAAAACCACGGTCGAAACAAACGTCACGGGTGCCGGAACGCTTCATTTCTCCAACGATTACGTGAATGAGGCCCACGCGCAGATGGCGGGCGGCGCGGAAGGAAACGTTTCGGTCGGCGAAAATGTCGTGCTCTCCTCGAAGGGCAACATCACCATCGGCGGTGAGATCCAGCTTGAAAGCGGTTCTACCCTCCTGGTCGACGGTGAGTCCGGAAGCGTCACGGTCAAGGACGTCTCCGGGGCCGGTACGCTGGAATTCGATTTGGATTCCCTCCCCGGAAATAATGAGGATCCCTATTTCGTCCTGACCGAGACCGACGCGAATGCCATGGACTTCGATGATCTGAACATCGTGTTGACCACCGATTACACGGGACTTGAGGGAAAAGAGTTTGCGCTGATCCAGAGTTCGCTCCTTTCCGCGGACGGTTTTGCTGAGATGCTTGGCGAGGAAAGCTACTTCTGGAATATCTGGCAGAACGATGCGAGCACCATTTTCCTGTCGATGAATACCAATGCAGTTCCGGAACCGTCGACTTGGGCACTTCTGATTCTTGGGAGTTTCGGTCTTTGGGCGCTTCGCCGCCGCGGGGTCAGTGTGAAGGCCTAACCTTCTCCATGATGTGCCGGACGATCTCGATCCCGACGTTCGTTCCGGTCGCATCAAGCAGATTTTTGAAATGCGCGTTCGTGTTCACTTCACAGAGCACGGGCGCGTTTTCTTTTCCGAAGAGGAGGTCGATCCCCGCGAAATCGGTCTTGAGGATCTTGGCAGTACGGAGGGCCAGTGCGCACTCTTCGGGGGTCGGTGTGTACGGCGTCATGCGTCCGCCGTTCGTGACGTTCGCGCGGAAATCGCCGTCTTTTGCTGTACGGAGGACCGCAGCGCAGACTTTTCCGCCAACGACATGAAGCCGGACGTCTGCTGTTTTGCCGTTACGTTCCGAGCGGATGAATTCCTGAAACTGCATCGGGCGTGTTCCGATTTCAGAGACGATCTTGCGCAGACTTTCCATATTTTCGGCCAGATGGACCTGAAAACCGAACGAGCCGAAGGCTTCTTTCACGACGAGCGGGAATCCGAGTTTTTCTCCGACCGTATCGAGAAACGCGAGATCCGGATACTGGTCCGGCCGGAACGTTTTCGGGGCGAGAATGGTCCGCGGGACGGGGATGCCGTGATGTTCGAGAGCCAGGAGCGTCCGGTTTTTATTGTCGCAGATCTCGATCGCGTCGGCGGAATTAAAGACTGGGAGACCGAGATTTTCGAGGTGTCGGCACAGATTCAGGTCTTTATCCCAAAAGAGGACGAAATCAGGCCGTGGACCGCTGAAAGAGGAAGTTCCGATCTCGACGAGGAGTTCCGCGTTGGTCCGTACCTCCGTCTGGATGTCGAATCGTGCGCAGGCGTCCGTGAGGAGTGCGTAAAGCGTCTCGAATTTCTCAGCACGAACGAAATGATTCACGACGAGCCAGGCGTTCATGGAGTCTCCTTCTGCGCGGGAGTTTCCTGATTTTTCGGGTCAAAGATCCAGCATGGGACCCATTCGATCTTTTCGGGTTTCATGCCGAGTTCTTTTTCTAGTCGGTGCATGAAGTCCGGAAGATGAGCGGCTCCGTAGAAAACGGCGACATTTTTTTTCCCGGAATCGAGTTCCTCGCGCAGGATCTGGAACGCTTTTTCGTTTCGTGCTGTGAGGATCGAGGAGCCGTTTTTCCCTTCGAGCGGAGCGGCGGAGGTGCGCAGGTCGGTCATGGTTACCGCGCTGGAGCAGAGGAGCGTGCGCCGGAGATCGGGGAGAAAGATGAGTTTGAGGAGCTCCAGGTCTTCGTAAAACTCGGAACCTACGGGAGCAATGCCGAGCTGGTACCCGCTTGTGCGTAGGAACCAGACGAGCACACCGTCCTGATACTTGAGCTGAGCGGCGAGGAATTCCGCGGTAGTCATGTCGGCGTGGATGAAATTTGGGGCGCAGTAATCGATGCTTCCGATCTGGTGTTCCAAGTGAAGCAGCCACCCGGAGGAGTACTGAAGGAGCATGATCGGATCGAGGCTGAATTCTGCTTTTTCGGGGCGCGGGGAATCATCACCGACCATTTCGTACAGGACTGCGTCGAAATGACGAAACCGTTGGTTGAGGGTCTGGTAGTAGGATCTTTCACCGAGATGGATCGCACCGACGAGCGTCACGCGTGTGGAGCCGTCCTTAGAGACGAACGTGAGCAGGGAGGTATCCATCGAGCGCATCGTGCCGTCACTGTTTCGAGTGATGCGGATGCATGCTTCTTCGGGAGATCGAAAATTTTCCATCGAAAAGTGGTCTCCGTTGCCGAGGGGCTCTTCAGCATGAAGGATTCCCTGAAGGAAAATGGTCCCGAAAATTAGGATGAAAATTTTGAAAAAAGTCGTAACCGAAAGGAGTGATTTTTGAGCCATTCGTGAAACCTTAGCGATTTTAATGAAAAAATTCCAGCTTTTTATCTTAATTATATCAAAAAAAGAGGATCTTGTATAGACTTATCTACGGAATATTCCGATTATCATATTAAAAAAGTCTATAATTTTTGGAATAGATTTGTGTTTCATGTTGCCAATTGGCAAAAAACGGAAAGTGAGACTGGAATGGAAAAACCGAATCAGGATGTTTCGGGCAGTCCCTCCATGGTTCGCTGTGAGGCTACGGACGGCTTCAAGCAGTGGATGGCGAATTACGGCGGCAGTATCGTGTTCACTACGCGCCGGTCGGGAAAACTTTGTCTTCTCGGCTGGGATGGTCGGCTTGTGACGCTGCTTCAGAGGCAGATGGACCTTCCGATGGGCGTGAAGGTCTTTCGTGATCAGATCCTCGTTTCGACGCGGAGCGAGCTAATGCAGTTTGCCGATGCACCGCTTTTGGCGCATGATTATAATATGAAACTTCGGGGCGAATATGACGCCTGCTATCTTCCGCGAGCTTCATGGTTCGTGGGAGAATTGGGAACGGGAGACATCTTGCGGGACAAGGATGATCTTTTGTTTGTGAATCCCCGTTTTTCGTGTGTAGCGCGCCCGAGTTTCAAGTACAATTTTGAGCCGGTGTGGAAACCTGCGTTTATTTCGGAATTGGCTCCGGAGGATCGCTGTTTCCTCAGTGGTGCGGCATCTGTCGAGGGGCAGCTTGCGTACG
The DNA here is from genome assembly GCA_017403345.1 of Thermoguttaceae bacterium. Lineage (GTDB taxonomy): Bacteria > Planctomycetota > Planctomycetia > Pirellulales > Thermoguttaceae > RGIG3701. The sequence goes on along the minus strand of JAFQOH010000060.1, from coordinate 21,261 downwards.
TGACTGCCTACAGTGCGTCGAATGAGCCGTTTGGATGGCGAAAAGCCGCGATGACGGACGGTGTTCTGATCGACGCGCGGAAGAATGAGATCATCCTGGAGGGGCTGATGCGTCCGCATTCTCCGACGTGGTACAAAGAGTGCCTCTGGTTCCTGAATTCGGGCCGCGGACAGCTTTGTGTCATGCATCCGGGCACGTGCGAGAGGAAGACGGTCAGTTATCTGCCGGGTATCGCGCGCGGTTTGGCGTTTTGGGGAAACTATGCGATCGTCGGGCTTTCTTCCGTTACGCCGAATGCTGAAAATTATTCCCAGATCCGAAAAATGAACAATCAGACCTTTTGCGGCGTAGTAGTAGTAAATATACTCACGGGGGCCGTTGAGGGAATGTTTGTATTTGAGCAGGGGTGTGATGAGGTTTTTGACTTGGATCTGATCCCGGGAACACACCGTGCGGCACTCCTGACGCCAAATCAGCCCAAGTGTTATGATGCACTGACCATGGAAAACCTTGCGTGGTGGGTGCAGTCGAACGATTAGAAAAACTTTGCCTTTTAAGCGAACGAAGACGTGCGTATAGAATCAAATTTTCATCAAATTTGGTTTTTTGGAGGTGAAGGTTTTGAGACTTTGTACAGTTTTGCCGATAATTTCACCATTATCGGGGGCTTTTCGGGGAGGTCATGCCCTCGCTGAAGAGAATATTTTACAGGATCCACCAGATTCCATTTCCGGATCGGTCACGTTTTTTCCATTCAGGGGGGCATCCCGCGACTGGAGATTCGGACGAAAAACGGAGTGTATCGGGGAAATTTACTGGAAGTGAAGAGTTACGGACATTCTGACCCGGAAGGGCAGGGTGTGCCGGGCTTTTCGTCGTTTGTTTAGAAACAAAGGAACCTAAGATGTCACTTTTGAATCTGTCATCGTTACGTGAAGTTTTTGCCGCTTCTGCGAAAAAGGCTTCCCAAAAAAATACACCCCAGAAGCTCAGCCGCAAACTGGCGATGGACTCTCTGGAAGATCGTATTCTGTTGTCGGTGACGCCAAACACTCCCACCGACATTCTGGTGAATACTGAGTACAGCGAAAATCAGACGACCGAGGCGAACGGCAATATCGTCGCTGTGGACGCGGACGGCGATTTCGTGGCGGTCTGGACGCGCGGAGACAACATCTACCGCAACACGGCAAACCGCAATGTCGGGTGGTATGATCAGGACGGACAGCTCCATCTGTTCACCGACCGTAACTACATCGACGGTTTCTACGTCAACGATCTGGGCCAGCAGATCAACGTCGATCTGGAAGCCTACGTCGATCCCAAGACCGGTGAGTCGGTCATCGACTACAATATCTACGGCCGGTACTTCACCGACGAAGTGCAGCGCGTGACGCTCGACGAGTCGAAGATCGCGGACGGCGACATGCTCTACAGTCTGAAGTTCCAGACCGGCGACACGTACGTGCAGACGCTCAAGTTCGATCTTATGAACACGACGCACACTTCCTCAGAGCTGGGGACTCAACTGAATATCCAGTCTGGTCATACTGCGGTTTACGATATTTCGTTCCAGGATCGTACGGCAACATTCGTCTTTGACGATGTGGATGACGGAATAACTCTCACTGAAAACGGCAGAATTGCGATGGACCTGGAGGAGATCGTCACGGGGATCCGCAATGCGAAGAACATCCAGACGGCTCTTGAAGGCATCTTTGGTGAAGGAAACGTGACGGTCACGGCCGTGACGAATACTGAGTTCCAGATCGAGTACAACGTGAAGAACCTTGAGGCTGCGTATCCCAATGCGGACTTTGCGCAGCTTTTCGCGTGCAGTGCCGACATGCGTTACGCGGGTACATATGAGCGTCTCGGAACGTATCTGCCTGGCGCGGTTGCTGAGCTTGTCCGCAAGCCGGAGACGTATGAAGTGTTTGTCGCCTATAAGGAAAAGACGGACCGTTACGGCAATGTGATCGGTTACGACGGGATCGACGTTGCGAAGACGGCCGAAGCGATCTCCGATATGTTTGCGATGGTTCAGACGGATCGTGTGCAGGGCGCGACGTTCTTTGATCCGAGTAATCTGTATTCTATCGAGATCGGGCCGGCCACCGAGATCGAAGAAGTTCGCCAGCCGAATTACGAGATCAGCGTCGTCCCGGTCTACGGTCTCGGCGAGAATTTCATCGGTTTCGACATTACGTACATCAATTCCAGCGGCAAACAGGATATGCCGGAATTGATCCTCACGGAAATGAACACGGTCACCGAGGCGAATTTTGAACGGGATCCGGATGAACTGGGGAACGCGAAGACGAACCTGCTCGATGCAAACGCGAAGGCCGGTCACGTCGTGACGCTGAAGCAGAACAGCACGGAATTCCGCGTGAATCCGCTTAAGGACGATACGTTCAACAACAAATCGAAGCTCTATACCGCAACGACGCAGGAAAACGCCAGCGTTGCGATGGATGCGGACGGCGATTTTGCCATCACGTGGACCAGCGACGTTCTGCAGACGCAGAATCCCGGAAGCAAGACGGACATTTATGCGCGTATGTTCTCCGCCTCGATGTACAAGATCTACACGGGGATGGAAGACGGTGTGCACAAATACGAACTCCTGAATGACGGCAAGGGCGTGAAGGTCACGAGCGACGCGCTGAAGGTCAACTCTGGCGACACGGACCCGCAGCAGGATTCGAGCATCGCGATGGACGCCGACGGCAATTTCACGGTCGTGTGGTCCGGCAAGTCGCAGACGCTCTCCTATCTGAACGGTATTTTCATGCAGCGCTACGACAGCAACGGCAATCGTATCGGTGATGAGATCCGCGTCGATATTGAAGAGACTGGTGAAGCGAACCGTCCGGTCGTTGCGATGTCCCCCGACGGACGTCAGATCGTCGTTGGCTGGGATTGGACCACGGCAGGCGATGAAAGTGTGCTGCATCCGAACGAAGGTTCACTCGTCGGCGGTGTTTACTATCGTCTCTATGGATACTCCACAGACGATACCAACGCGACGACCTTCTCTGCACTCACCGATCCGAGTCAGGTCGGTACGGGCCGTAATGCGTCGGTCACGTTCAACAAGATCGGTCAGTTTGCCGTTGGGTGGATCAATGATGCCGGAACGGACGCTGCCGGTCAGACGGCCTACATGTCGCTGGTCTCGCAGTTCAAGTGGAACTATGAAGGAACGGCTTTGGATGCTGGAGAGCTGCAGGAACTCCGTACAGCTTACCGTGTAAACAGCGGTTCGTTCGATTCGGAATCTGTTGTTCATTGGTCTACGGCTGCCGGTTCTACGATCAGTTCCAACATCGCGATGGATGCGGACGGTGACTTCCTCGTTTCCTATGAAGGCAGCGGTATTCAGGCGATCCAGAACTTCGATCCGACGACTCTGATCCCGTACATTTCCAATATGATCAATGAAAATGCGAACGCTGACCTTCTGGAATTCTTCGATCCGGAACAGATGGCGGAGTCATTTACGCTGCTGTCGGGCGGTATCTATGAAGATGAAAATAGAGCTACTTACGGCTCGCAGCTCGCGTGGGCTCCGCAGCCGCCGTCTTTTGAGCTTCCTAGGGATACGTATATTGCGAATGCGGATGTAAATTCGGCGATCGAGCTGATCCTGACCCGCTCTGAAAAGCTGGGGGCGACGACAGAACAGCTTACGCGTCTTTCTCTGATCCTGCACAAGTATTTCGACCTTGCGAAGGGCGAAGGTGACGGTATTGGCTTCACGATGTTTGACGCTGCGGCGGAATTCAACAGCGACTACGGTCAGAGCTCGATCCTCTCCAGCGACAATATCGCAGTGGGGACCCGCGACGGCGACAATGCGAAGTACTACGTCATGTTTGACCGTTCCACGCTGACGGATGGTGTCGTCGACGAAATGTTTGAAGACACGAATGTATGGCAGACTATCACCTTGACGGTAACCTGGAATGGTCAGGATTACAATTTGACCGTTCCGTTGGCGGACTGCTACTATTGGAGTCCGGATGAACGCTACACGCTTAATCATGCAAAAGCCGCGCTGGCTATCGAAAATACGATCCAGGAAGCTTTTGGCGGCCGGAATACCGGGTGGGGACAGAACTTCCGGTATGAAGGATGTGTGGAAGTCCGTGCGCTCTCTTCGGATGAGGCTTCGGAGGCTCTGGATGCTCTGCGTTTCTTTGACGACACGCAGTTTGACCTGAACGGAAACGAAAATCTCCAGTTGGGATTTGGGTATCAGGCGTTGATGGGTTCCGATTCGCTGAATACGGAATTCTCCGCAGACATCGCCTGCTTCGAGATCCAGTTTACCGGAATCATGCATGATGCGAGAGTGGGTCTGCTCTCTCTGGATGGCGGCCAGGTGAAGCTCCCGGCGATCCAGCACATTACCAGTGTTTCCGGCATGTATGGACGCATCGGCGTTAATGATAATGGTACGGACAAAGTCAGCGACACGATCCTGAATCGTGAATACACGCTGGAGGAACTTGCCAGGATCATAGCGACGGAACTTGACCGTCTGGGATACGGTGAACCGGATGTGCGCGTCAGCATCGTCGATGTCGATGAGGAGGGTGAACCGCTGGAAGAACCGTATATTCAGATCTACTTCGGCGGAGCCTTCGCTGGACGCGATATTTCGGTCTTCATCGATCATAAGAAACCGGAAACGCAGAAAAACGGCCAGACCGAAACCGATCCGTATCCGGATTGGGATGTGCACCCGCTGATCATTAATGCGCGGATGGCCCAGACCGGCGTTACTGTGGATAAATATCCGGTCGATATACTTAGATTCTCTACTGGTACTTCCGGTACGAAACAGGCATTCAGCGGTGTTGGCATGGAACCGGACGGCGACTTCACGTTCGTCTGGACGACGTTCAATCAGACGGAAGCCTGGGAGGACATGGAAAATCGCGAGATCGCCAGCCAGAGCATCTTCTTCCGTACGTTCAATGAAGCGATGGACGCTGCCGGTCCGGAAGCGGTCGAAGTTTACAATTCCGATGGTCAGAAGATCAAAAACGGCGGCCAGATCATTGATTCTGCTTCTGAGGAGGCTGCAAATGCCATCATCGTGACATTCACGGAAGAAATGATGGATAATCTCCGTGTCACAGGGACGATCTCCGGTGCTGCGAATTCGGCGAACATCATTTACAGTGTCACGAATCCCGGAAACTGGGAATTGCTGAAAGACGGCGTTTCGGTTCCGAATGCGATCCAGGACATTTACTTCGGCATGAACGCCAGTGCGGATCCGATGATCCAGGATATGGGCATCGTCGCGATCGCGGAAAACAAGTGGGAAGCGGTCATCATCCTGAATCCCGAAGCGAATCTCGAAGGCGGTTCTTATCAGCTCGTGCTGAAGAATTCCACGCATGACATCAACGGGAATGCGCTTGGCAAAGACGGCACGAATACGGATGGTGCCAACTGGGAGATGGACTTCGACATCGTGGCCGGTACGAGCGATACGGACGTCATGACTCCCGAAACGGTCGATCCGAACGATCCGAACAGCGATATCGTCCTTGACGATCAGGGGAACATCGTGGAAGCGGAAGGCGATCAGATCTTTGAAAAGGTCGATCCGATGAATCCGTACCAGCCGCCGGAATTCATCCCGAACGCGACGGCTTCCGATCCGGAAGGCGACACGGTCACGGTTTGGACGTCTGACGAAGCCGGTAACGAAGGCGTTTTCGCCAAGATCACGTACACGAAGTGGGAAAACGACGGCGGCCGCAAGGTCGATAATGAAGGTTCCTGGACCATCAAGGTCACGGACAATGCGACGGCGCATTTTGCGAGTGTCGCGATGGACGGCGCGGGCGATTTCGTCGTGACGTGGACTCAGAACGACGGTACGGATGGAAAGACGAACTGGAACGTCTGGGCGCAGCACTTCGATCTCAACGGCATGGCCAAGGGCGAGGCGTTCTGTGTGAACACCACGACGGAAGGCGCGCAGAAATACAGTCAGGTCGCCATGTCGCTCTCCGGCGATTACGTCATCACGTGGCAGGGTGAAAATTCGGATACGCACTGGGATATTTACGCGCAGCGTTTCGACATTGACGACACTCCGCTGGGTGCGGTGGACGAAGTGCAGGCTCTGAACTTCGGCGGAAGATGGGAAGGTTCCTTCTCCCTGACGTACACCGACCGCGACGGCCGTCAGCATCAGACGGAAGACATCATCTACGCGGGCAACACGTTCAGCGTGGTGGATGACATTCAGAACGCTTTGAACAGCATGAACGTGGAAGGGATCCAGTTCTCCGTCGTCGCGACGAGTGCCTCGCAGATCCTCATTACGATCCAGGTCACGGATGAAAGCGACCGCGACGTGACGCTCATGCGTCTGGACAGTGTCCGCACGAGTGAAGAAGGCGAGATCGATCTCTCCCTCATCACCAATGGCCGCGGCGGTGAGTTCATGGTCAACGAAACGACGGCGAACAACCAGATGTACGCTTCGATCGACATGGACTACGAGGGGAACTTCGTCATTTCCTGGACTGGAGCCGGTGCAGACGGTGACGAGGCGTATGAGACCAACATTTACGCGCGTCAGTTCAAGAGCAATGCGGAACTCGGATTTGCCGCGAATAACACGCAGGCGATCATCGACAGTTTCAAGAATCAGTACATTACCCGCGTGGACGGCACGGAAGAGCTGGTCTCCGATAAATCCGGTATCGCGCTCATCCAGGTGGATGTTGGCGGCGGAAGCTACGTTGGAACAGGTACGCTCCTTGCTGACGGCGGAAACATTTACGTCCTGACGGCGGCGCACGTGGTCACGGGAGACGATTTCCTCGCGACGAACGAAAATACGTCCCTCATGTTCTACACGGAAGCCGGCGAGACCATCACGGCTCAGGCGGACGAGATCTACGTACACGAGAAGTACAATTCGGGCAGCAGCCTGAACGACATCGCGATCATCAAGCTGACCTCGAGCCTCTCTGGTGTCGTGACCGGCTACGAGATCAACCGCGACATGAAAGTGGGTGTCGGATCCGTCTATACCCGCTACGGCTTCGGTACCTACGGTGAAGGGACCGAAGGTGCGGTCAACGGCGTTGACGGGACCATGCACTACGGTAAAAACAAGTGGGAGTACACGGAAGTCGGTCTTCTGTACTACGACTTTGACGATGGAACCAATGAAAACAACGCGCTGCAGACCGAATTCGGCATCAGCAGCGACTTGGGACTCGGCGATGAAGAGACGTGCGGTGCGCACGGCGACTCCGGAGGTCCGTGCTTCATCGGCGACCTGATCACTGGTATCTGCCACGGCGGTACGTCCGACACGAGCGTTTACGGTACGGTCGGCATCGATACGCAGGTCGCGTACTTTGCGGCTTGGATAGACGGCATTACCGGTGCGGATCAGGAAGTCGTCGTTGGTGCGACCGGCACGGAATTCCTTGTGAACGACATTACAGCTGGAAAACAGAAGTGGTCCAGTGTTGCTCTGGATTCGGATGGTGATTTCGTCATCACGTGGACTTCTGGCGACGATTCGCGCAATGATGTTTACGCGCGCTGCTACACTTCGGCTGCGGCACCTGTGGCGAACTCCTTCATCGTCAACACCACGACGGACAACAGTCAGCAGTTCTCCAAGGTTTCGATGGACGCGGACGGTGATTTCGTGATCGTGTGGGAAAGCTACCAGGAACACCAGGACGGCTCGATGCATGGCGATGCGGACAGCTGGGGCGTTTACGCGCAGCGTTACGTCGCGAACGACAAAATGGCGGACCTCACGTTCATTGGTCCGAACGGCGAAAGCGGCGGTGAATTCCAGGTCAACACGGAAACTATGTATGATCAGCGTCTGCCCAACGTCGCCATGACGGCCACAGGTGACTTTGTCGTCACATGGCAGGGTGATGAATCCGGCGACAGCGGCATCTATACCCGTTTCTACCGTCAGTCCGATGACGACGCTGGACCGGTCGTGGTCCGTGTTCGCGGATCCATCATTCCGGAAGGTGAAACGGAAGAACAGATGGTCCTTCTCCGCGACGGCGTCGTATTGGAAGAGCCGCTTCAGTACATCGATCTGATCTTCGATGAACAGCTCATGGGGCAGTTCCCGAATGAGACCGGTACGGACAGTATCCTGACGGTCAGCAATATCGGACTTACCTGCAATGGCGTCAACATTTCCACGGAAGTGATCGACCATATTGAGCAGATCGGTTTCGACAAATCGAGTGAAAAGTACGTCGGAAGCGACGAAAACCACATTGAAAAGACCATCTTCCGCATCATCTTCAAAGAAGGTGCGGATCTTAAGGACGGCAAGTACAAGCTCATCGTCCGCGATAATGTGGAAGACCGGTTCGGTAATGGACTGGATGGAAATATGGACGGAGTCCCGGGCGGGAATTTCGATCTGGAATTCGTCATCTCCTCGGAACCGGTCGATGAAGGTTCGCAGGTCAAGCCTGAGATCCCGGTCGATTCCGAAGAGAGCGATCTGGATCAGGTCACGAACTCCTCTACGGCCGGCGATCAGACGGAACCCGCTGTCGCGATGAACGATCAGGGCGACTATGTGGTGGTCTGGGTCTCCGAAGTCGTTGAAACGCTCATCGGTGAAGATGAAAACGGTGACGGTACCGATGACGGCACGACGGACGACACGACGGACGACACGACTGGTGAAGATGGTGAAGATGACGATGAACCGGTCATCAAGAAAATCGTTAAGAAAGTCATCATGGGGCAGCGTTACGACCGTTACGGAACGGCACTGGGGCCGGAATTCTACGTCTCGGATTTCGTGGATGGCATTCAGACTGATCCGGATGTCGCGATGGACAGCTTCGGTAACTTTGTCGTGAGCTGGACGGTTTCTGGACGCGATCAGAACCATGACAGCATCAACGATAACAACGAGCTGGCGGAGTATGACATTTACGTCCGAGTCTTTGACGTTTACGGAAACGCCGTCACCAATTCCTTCCGTGTGCAGCAGGATTACCTCAACAAGACGGAAACGGAAGCGGAAAAACGCGGGATCCAGAAGGAATCTTCGATCGCCTTCTCGCCGGACGGTGAAGAATTCGTCATCACTTGGACGAACATCAACTCGCACGAATCGGTGGACGTCTCTGGTGTCGTGGGACAGCGTTTCACTTACAAAGGCGCGAAAGTCGGAGGACGGTTCATCGTCAACGAAACGATCCCGTACGAACAGGGCATGTCGGATGTTACGATGGACGCGGACCACAACATTTACGTGACGTGGCAGAGTTCCAGCAGCTCGAAGACCGGTCTGGATATCTACGTGCGCAAGTTTGACCGCAATAATACTCCGGTTTCCGGTGAAGTCCTTGTCAATACGACGACGAGTGACGACCAGAAAGCACCGTCCATTGCGGCAAACGATGAAGGTTCCTTTGTCGTGGCGTGGGCTTCGCAGGATGGTTCCGGATACAATGTGTCCTTCCAGTGCTTCGACAGCACTCTGAACAAGATCGGTTCCGAGACTCGTGCGAACACCTACACGATGTTCAGTCAGTATCAGGTCGCCGCAACTATCAGCCGTAAGGCGGAAAACGGTACGAATTTCGCCATTAGCTGGAGTTCCTACGGTCAGGAAAAACTGTCCACAAAGTCTTGGGGCGTGTATATGAATGTCTATGACAGTCTTGAAACACGTAACAGCGTAACGGCGACGAATCAGGAAATTCTGGTCAACGCTTACCGTCCGTGGGACGAAAACGCTTCGGCAGTTGCGATGGACGCTTACGGCAACATCGCAGTCGCGTGGGTCGGTCCGGACGAAGCGAAGACTGGGACCATGGTCGCCGTCAAACCGGAAGATACCGACATCTTCAACAAGGTCTACATCCGTGCGAACGTGCCGGGATACCGTCCGATCGGCGGCATCATCAACACGATTCCCGATGAAAACGTGAGCAAGACCACTGTCTCGTACAATTCGACGCTGGTCAACGGCGGCGGTACGATCCAGAAGGGGGCGGATACTGTCACGGTCCAGGCGGCTGCAAAATCGACGAACCGCTTCGTCTTTGAAGCTGGCGCGGACAAACCGAAGGTCACGCTCAACAATGTGGTGCTGGATGTCGAAGGTTCCGGATCGAACTACGTATTCGACGCTGCGAATACGCTGGGGTTTGAAAGTACGGTCATCGTGGAAGGATTTGGCGGAGAGACCATCACTGCGGAAAACGGTCTGGTCGTCATCTCGGGTGCGGGATACACGCTCACGATCCGTAATGCAAGCTCCTTCCTCTTCAACGGAACGAATGCGGTCGCGAACGTCAGCGCAGTCTCCGGCGGAGTCGTTTCCGTCGAAGGTTCTGCCGTCACGCTCCAGACCGAAAAGTCCTCCTGCCGCATCCAGGGCTGTGTAAACATCACGGCGAGCGCTTCCGGCAGTGCCGTCGCGAAGCTCTCCGGTACGGAAGAAGACGAAGAATTCCAGGTCGAAGGCAATCAGATCACTGCCATGTCCGGCAATACCCAGATCGCAGTCACCAATTTCCGCGAAGTTTATCTCTCCAGCAGAATGGGCGACAGTGTCGTCTTCAACAATGCGGGGACCTACATGATCGATGGAAACTACGTGGAATTCATCTCGGCGAATGCGACGATCTACGCCTCTGATTTCGCGGACCTCAAAGCCAACGCAGGCGGTTCCGCCAACATTCAGACGGAAGATGCCGGATGCGTTGTCACGGCTGCTGACGGAAACCTGACGGTCTCCGGCAATGGATTCACGCAGACCTTCACCGGTCTGACCTCCGCGAAACTCACCGGTTCGGCTGCCGACGCGGCGAACGTGACGGCCAATGCGAACGTGACGGTCAATGCGGGCAATGTCCAGAGCGGACTCTACACACTGAACGGTTTCGGAGACGTGACGGTCCTCAACGCGCAGAACGTCGATTTCACCGGCACGGCTGGCGATGATACGGTCACGGCTGGCGTGGATCACGCGCAGTTCTCGGCAAACGGCTCAGAGATCAAGGTCGAAAGCCTCACCTCCCTCCAGGTCAACGCCTCGCAGGGAACCGACTCGGTCGTCCTTACCGACTCGGCCGCCGATGATTCCTTCACGTGGTTCAAAGGCGTCGCGACTCTCAACGGCAATGTGAAGATCCAGGGTGTTTCGACTCTCGCCTTCATCTCTGCCAACGGCGGCTCCGATTCCGTCTCCATCACGGGAACGGCCGGAAACGAACTGTTCACCCTTACGGAAAACGCAGTTTCGGCAGTCTTTGAAAATGCGTCGATCCGCGCAGAGGGCGTGAAGAACGTCACGATCGACGGAAACGGCGGCGAAGATACGCTCACGGCGGAAGACACTGCCGGCGACGACGTCTTCTCCATCGCTCCGACCTCTCTGACGCTCTCCGGTACGAACAACTGGAACGTCAGCGGCATTCAGAACATCAAACTCTACCGTCAGAACGGCGGCAGCGATGCGGTGAATGTCAGTGATTCCGCCGGAAACGATAAAGTGGTCCTCAGTCCGAAATTCCTCACCATGACCAGTGCCGACGCGATGCTTTCCGTCAGCGGATTCAGCCGCATCTCGGTAAACAGCCAGTACGGTGACGACACGGCCGTCCTTTACGATTCCGTGAAGCAGGATGCTGCCGTCGTGGACGAAGGTTCCGTCTCCCTCAGCGGCACGGACTTCTTCAACCAGGTCTACGGATTCCGCAAGGTGACCCTCTACTCCCTCAACGGCGGAGCGGATACCGTTTCCGGCAATGCGTCGATCCAGGCGGTGGATGATTTCTTTGCCGCGGAAGGAAGCGACTGGAGCGTGAACGGTTTCGGATTTGACTTCTAGCAGACTCGGATCTTTCGGATCCTGAAACAAAAAGAGGGGCGGCCTGGACCGTCCCTTTTTTCTTTTATCGTCAGATCTTTTTCAAAACGCCGAAGGTCAGTATGTCGTTCGGACCACCGTTCCCTGACGCAATTTCTGTGCGAGCGAGAAGCAGACCGGGGAGAGGCTCCGTTCGATCTGATCCAGGCTTCCGAAATACTTGCGCCCGAGCACTTCCTGCTGACGGATGAGGGCCTGTACTCCTGCCGGCGCAATGTTGACCTGCTGGGGATCCTCATGCTTTTTGAACGGCATGAAAACGATAACGGCTTCCTTTTCGACGCGGTTTCCGCGGAATGCGTAGATCGGATTCTTACTCATTTCCTGATCTTCGTGAGCGAATTCTCCGAGATTCAGCTGGAAAACGAGCGATTTCTCACATTCTGTTGGCATCGGCATCGTGAAGTGGACGGGGTTGGGTTTTGATTTGGAGTCGAGTTCACCTTTCGGCTGGCAAATCACCTCTGCAAGGATCGGGCTTTCGCCTTCTGCCTGCGCATTGGGATTTTCCCGGAACGCAAGAGAGAGGCGGAAAGGAACCATTTTTTGCGCAACGTTCAGCATGAATTCGAATTCCATTGGTTCATTCAGTGCGATTTTAGCGGACGGTTCACTGATGAGCGATGCGGGAATTACGTGCATCTGGTCTCGTACGCCGATCATGAACGTATCTGTCCGGAACGAGATCGAGTATGCCTGAATGTTCTGTGCTGCGGCATCTTCCTTTCCGAAAAGCGATTTTTTCTCATTTTTCTTCTGGAGGCTCGGGATCGCCATCCGCTGGAGTACGAGGCCGCGATTTTCTGCGACGGAAACGAGATCCAGCGGTTCTGCCGTTCCGTTGAGTTCATGCTGGAAAACGTATGCAGTCATGCGGTTTTCAGGGGCAGGAATGTCGATGAGTTTCTGGATCTCCACGAGCTGGTCGAGCGAGAGTGCCCAGTCTTTCACGCAAAGTGCCTCGTTTCCATTTCGGTCTCTCGTGCGTTCACACGAGCCGACGCTGCTCAGGTTGGACGCAAAAGCCAGTTCCAGTTCTTCGATCGAAATATTTTTCGGAACGAAAACTTGTTCCATGTACTCATTGAGCGGTTCCGGAAGGTTTTTCAGTCTGGATGTATGGGCAACGTAAATGAAATCTTCATGGCGCACGAAATCGAACGGCAGGCCTGCCAGCATTTTGCTGAGGATGATCTCCGGATCGGAATTTTCTGTTTCGCACGTGATCTCACCCTGCACATCGAGAGCTGCGAAGACTTTCAGATCCGTTTTCCACGAGAATTTTTCCAAGGCATCGCGAATGTCCGTATCTGTGAAGGAAAGGAAGTACGTTTTTTTGACGGGCTTTTCCGTTTCCTCTTTTTCACTTTTTTCACTCTCCGTTTTTTTGCTTTCCGTTTTTTCAGCTTCCTCTTTTTCGGAGTCTGCTTGAGGTTCTTCCGCGAGTTTTTCTGGAGTTTTATCTGCAGATCCCTCCCGATGCGCTTCCGGTTTTTCCTCCGAATTTTCTCCATTAATGCGAGTCTGTTCAGGCACGGGGGTCAGCTCCTGAACGGAGAGCTCCTGAATGGGGAGTTCCTTGGTTGGGAGTTCCTTGGTTGGGAGTTCCTCAACGGCCATTTCTTCAACGGCCATTTCTTTTGCGGCTGCAGCGCCTGCCGTTTCGTTTTCTGCTCTTAGAGAGGCGAGAAATCTTTCGGAGTCGCTTTGTGCGGCCGAGGGCGTTTCCGGCTGGGAAAGGCGCACGACCCCGGGGAGCTCTTTTTCCGCATCGGCTTCCGTTTCTGCCGGAATGTGCCTCAGAATTGGAGCTTGTGCCATTCCAGGCGTTCCGGGGACCATTCCAGGCGTTCCGGAGACCATTTCAGGCGTTCCGGGGACCATTCCAGGCGTTCCGGAGACCATTTCAGGCGTTCCGGAGACCATTTCAGGCGTTCCGGAGACCATTTCAGGCGTTCCGGGGACGGTATTCTCGGTGGTCTCATCCGTACGCATGAGATTCTGGATCGCCATTTGATTCAGGCCTGCCATTCTTTGGGAAACGGAAACTCCTTCCTGCGGCATCAAAAGAGCGACTGCGGAAGCCTTGGCACTCGGCGGATCTGCAGACGGATCCGTCGGGAAGTTTGCCGAAGGCGTGAATGACGCCGGATCCATTTCTGTATTCGCGGATGATGCGGAAACACGGATCAGGGCACGGGATGGTGAGGCGCTTTCCAGAGAATTTGCGGCGGTTTCCGTTTGGCTGTTGTGTGCGTTTTCCGGAAAATCCGGCACTGCACTCCCCATTGAAGGTGCGGTATGCGCCAAGACCGCTTCTCCCGGAGGGGTCATCTCTCCTGAAGGAAGCATCGACGGCGTTTCATTTGGCAAAACGAGCCCGGCGAGTGCCGTTTGAGGGGCCGTTTCTAAATTTTCTTTCGGAACGTGCGGGCCAATGAGTGATTTTTGAGCTGCGGCCTGGTAGAGGGTCCGTTCTTCTTTCTCCGGCAGGAGCTTCGCGGATCTTTCAGCCTGGCAGGCTCTTTCTTCGAGAAACCCTGATTTTTGACGGTCGGCAGAAGCGGTTTCCGTCTCCATTTCCAAAACGTAGGTTTCCGGGAACATCATGGAATGTGCGGCATCCGTGTTATCCGAGGCGGAGAAGGAACCTCCGAGTTCAAAAAAACACCAACCGGCAAAGCAGCCTGCTGCGAGGCTGGAGAGAATGAATTGAAAACGTTTCTCGTTCTTCACGATTTCACCTAGTTTTCCGTGTGGATCCGGCCGCCGTTAGGCATACCGCTGAACAAAACACTACTTCACTTTTGGTTTATCGGAATTGCGCGGCCTGAACAATAGAAAAATTTTACCTGACCGTTAAATTTTAACAAAAAAGATTTTTGATGAAAATAGAGTGCCCCCCTCTGGACAAGAATCGGAAATCGTGTATAATGTACCTAGTTGATTTTTGAAAATGAAAATTTTACTGACCGACCTGAGGAGGTGATTTTAGTGGTCAAACTGACGTTGAGAGAAAACGAATCCGTTCAGGATGCAGTCCGTCGTTTCCGTAAGCTCGTGGAGCGCAGCGGTATCAAAAAGGAAATGCGCCGTCGTGAGTTCTACGAAAAGCCGAGCGAGATCAATCGCCGCATCCGTCTCCGCGCAGAGCGCCGTTCTCGTCGCCTCCGCAACAATCCGCAGGGTTGAGTTTGATTTCTTTGGAGTCTTCTGCTTTTTTTGATCAGCAGAAGACGCCCGAATGAGAAAAAACAGAAGAGCAAAAAAGCCGTCAAAGGAAACTTTGGCGGCTTTTTTTATGAGAATGTTTTTTGTATGAGAAGGTTTCAGCGAGGGCCTAGATCCGAAGGATTTCGGAGAGGTCCTGCGGGGAGAAAAGTTCTCCCCATCGTTTTCATCATCGTTTTCGTCATCGTTTTCGTCATCGGTAAATGGAAACTTCCTGCTGGATCAGGTCCAGTCCGGCTTCTTCGCACAGAAACTGGCAGCGTATCGTGTAGTTGCCGCCGATCTGTGCGTTTGCGTGGATCTGGAACGTTTGCGATTCTCCCGGTTTGAGGGACTGTACGGAGAAGGAGACGATCCCTTCATTCATGACATTGGCAGTCTGTTTTACTTCATTCGGCTCGATCCCGTCACTGAAGTAGGCGAAAAGCTGCCCGTTTTTGATGGTATTGCTTCCTGTGTTCGTAAGCTGGACCTCGTAGATCCCGTTTTCGGACGTTGAGAGGATCCGTTCGGGGAAATTCAGCTTCATTTCCACGTTGGTGATCCCTTCGATCTGGAGCGGAACGTGATTTTCGGAAAGGATCCGCGTGTCCGTCTGGAGAGTGAAGGGGAGCTGCGTCGTGCAGGCTTCGTCGAATTCGACGAGGACGCGGAAATATTGAGTATGGCCTTCCGGCGTGTCTGCTAGGTCCAGAATGATCTGCTGAGTTCCGGCTTCCATGTAGGGGAGTTTTGGTTCCGTGCCGGCAAAGTGTGCGTTTTCCGGGAGTTGGAGGCACATTTGGAGGTTTTGGGCCTGCGTATTCCCGAGATTGCGGATCTCAACGGGGAACTTTGTCTGAACTCCGGCAAACGGGGATTCCGGCTCGCCGATCTGCACGTTCATGTCGATGAACTGGACGTCGAAAAAATGCTCGGCAAGTGCGTAGGTCTGGTTCTGGATCTGTGCACAGACGCAGAGTTTGACTTTTTCGCGGGACGTGGGCGTGATGACTGCTTCTACGATCTGTGCATTTCCTGGAAGGAGAGCGGGAATGCCCTGAAGCGAGCATGTCTGCTCCGTGCAGCCTTCTGTTTCCATTTTGAGGACGATATTTCGTGCGATGCAGTTTCCCGCATTGGCGACGCGGATCTTTACCCGATTTTCCTCTCCCTCACGGATCAGAGTATCCGGGATGAGTTCCATCTGAAGTTTCGGAAGTTCCGCGACCATGACTTTACGGTCTTCAGCGTGCCGATTGCTCCATGAGACACGAAGGTCTGCGGAAACCGTCTCCGTTGGGACGACCTTCAGAATGAGGGTTTCCTGCGCAGAAGCCGGAAGCGTTTCCAGATTCCAGACGCATCGCTGGGTGTTTTCTTCAGGAGCTCGTAAAATGACAGTGGCTCCACGGGAAGTCAGGGCTTTTTTTACGGTAAAGCTCGCAGGGATCGCGATTTCGACGCTCGTTCCGTTAGAGGCCAACGGACTCACATTACGAATTTGGATCTGGAACTGAGTTTCGACTCCGACCAAAACATTTTGAGGTGCTTGAGTGAAAACTTTCAATTCCGCACGTTCTTTTCCGGAAATTTTCGTCGGAGTATCCCCAGCTTCTCTCTCTTCCAGCGGAGAGGGAAGGAGGCCAAAGTTTTCATCATCCCATTCCGTTTCAGACTTCATGCCCGCTTCCGAGGCCCCTGCAGTTCCTGAGGACCGGGAAACTGAATTACTGGAACCGGAGGCTGGTGAGTCTGTGATTTGGACGGCAGAACCGACGGAGGGTTCGATTCCAACGGAAGTTTCCAGCGGCGGAGGCAGCATGGTGAAGGAATCTTCATTCTGATCTTTCTGTGCGGAAGCTGCCGTTTTTACTGAAGCTGCGGTGGAACTTGAACCCATCGGCTCACGTCGATCGGAAAGTTTTGCCGGGAGCTCAGCCGGGAGTTCTGTCGGGAGCGAAAAGTCGGAAATTTCAGCACTCGTGGGAGTCCCAAGGCCGCCAGCGTTTTCCGCGTGCTCGGAATTTCCGATGGCAGACCCAGCGAGTGGACCTGCATTCTGGAAACCGGCCGAGACGGGATCGGAGTTCACGTCAGACTGTGAGGGATCCTGATCCGAAGAAATGGCATTCCGGCGCTCTAAGGGCGACACGAGACGCTGAGGTGAAATGTTCAGGAGCGGTTTCGTATCATTCTGTTCCATGAATTCCAGTTCTGGGATCTCCTGATTCCATCCGCTCTTCCTTTTTACGGAATTTCCCGAGCGAGCGTATGCGGGGTCAAGCGATTCTTCCGGATCCATCCCTTTCAGTGCACGTTTGGTAGGGACTGGCGGCATGGCTTCCAGATCTTCTCTTTCCTCATCAAATTCGGAATTCGGGAATTCAGAATGCGAGTCCATTTCGGAAATATTTCGGACGGTCTCCTCCTTTTGTGAGGCATCTGACGGTGTTTCTGCGGACGTCTGGTCTGTATCCGTTTGGGTATCCTGGGGGTTGGCGGCGGATTCAAGGATCCATGAGTTTGGGTTTTCATCCGGAGATGAAGCGGATCCTGTGTGCGGAGTTTTGCTGTTTTCCAGATCGGACGTCTCCGCAGACTTTTGGGATCCTGCGATGGCTCCATTCTGGTGATTTTCGAGTCGAATGGAGTCCGGGATCTCCGAAAGATCCTGTTCGTCATCGTGAGCGGAAACGTTCTGGTCTGTAAGACCGCTTTTCAGCGGGGCCGTCTGCGGAATGTTTTCTGAAACCATTTCAGGAGCTTTGGCTGCCGTTCCAGTATCTTCGGCCACTGCACCAGCTTGGGGAATGCTGGGGGCTGTTCCTTCCAAAACGATCTGTTCCGGGATCTCTTCCGTATGGGGCTGTTTTTCCGATCTGTCGACTCCATAGGACGGCTCGAACGGAGGCTTTTCGTCTTTGGGATCTTCCCCCGAAAATGTCAGCTGCTCCGATCCTTTACTTCCGGCTCTTCCCGTGGAACGCAGGTCTGCAGAGGGAACCGCCTGCTCCGATGGCAGTTCCACACTGCTCTCTGCATTTCGTTTCCGCGACTTCGCTAGATTATCGAAAAATGTCGTGAACGGATTTTTCTTTTTCGTGGAATTCTCTGTCGAGGCGGTCTCTTTTTTTTCGGTCTCCTGCTTTGAAATTTCGTTTCGAAGCTGCGAATTTGCTGCGATCGCACTCTCATCTGCCGCCGCAGCCGGCGCATTTTCCTGTACCGCTGCTGCGTCCCGTTTCTTTTTCGCCAAAAGTCCTTTTGCTGAAACCGTTTCCGTTTCAGTCAAAAACACTGTGGAAAACAAAATGACGAATACGATTTTCCAAATTTCAAACTTTTTCATGAGACCACCTTCTGTTTGGAGGCAAAACACTTTCTTCTTAAATCTTTCGGTTTTTTTTAAATTCTGGTTAAGTAAAATAAGTCGATTATATGGATTTTTTCTATTTTATCGGTTGAGAGTGGAGGATTTTGACTATAAATCTTGCCTATTTTATCATTTGAGACTGAGAAGAGAATGAGTTTTTGCCAAAATAAAAGGTTCATCCGGGAACTGCGTACTAGTTTCACCACGGAAGCCGCAGAGGAGTTCACAGAAAGACACTGAAAGGAAACACGAAAGACTCGAAAAAATGCGAAATTCACAAAAGGCGATTAAAAATATTGGGTTCATCCGGGAACTGCGTACCAGTTTTACCACTGAAGACACTAAAAACTCACAGAGAAACACTGATCTTCATACAAAAAGCAGTAAAAACAGATCGCGCGAACATTTTTTATTTTAAAAATATATTTGCGTCTTTTCGTGTTTTCCGTGAAATTCGTGTCAGGGCACACGTTCACTGCTTTTTTTCCTCTTTTTTTCAGTGTGTTTCTGTGCCTCCTCTATGCTCTGAGTAGTAAGATCGGACCTGGTCGGTACGCATTTTTTGAAGAGCCTCATTTTTTTCCCGGAGTGGAGGATCTCGGCATCGTAAGACGCAGGATCAGTCTTTCCAAAAGGAGGCGTTCCGGTAACGCACTTGCGCCTTTCAGAGCGAAATCAAGCTCGGTAAGCCACGCGAAAAGCATTCTGGCTCTTTCACGTCCCAGACGTTTGAGCTGCGCGGAGGCTTTTTGCAGAAAGTATCGGTTAACTCCCGCTTGCGAGAGCGCGTTTTCCAAATCCGGTCGTCGGCCTGCTCTTTCCTCTTCCACGATGAGTTGGCAAGCTGTCGCGAGACGCCGAAAATTACTGGAGAGCTGCGCAAGGATGACGATCGGAACTTCTCCGGCTTCCAGAAGCTGTCCGAGGTAGAAGAGCGCATCTTTCGCGTTTCCATCCAGAATGCAGTCTGCCAGCGTCCAGACCGTTTGCATTCGCCATGTTCCTGAATTTTGGCGGATCTGAGCTTCCGTTATCGGTTTGCCATCCGTGATCGTGAGGGCGAGCCGGGCTAATTCCTGATCCAGAAGTCCCATTTCCGTACCGATTTGAGTGATGAGGAGCGACGCGGCTCCCGGCTGGATCTTGAAATGGTGCTTTTGGGCGGCTCTTTCACAGACCCATCGTGGAAGTTCCGTTTTTTCATGAAGGGCCCCGCAGTCGATCAGCAGACCATTTCCTTCAACGAGCTTGAAGAGTTTCGTATTGGACGGGAAACTCTTTAATTCAAGGACCAGAATGCCGGTTTCCAGCGGATCTTCCGCAAATTTTTCAAGCACCTCTCGATTTTTTGAGAGAAAATCGTCCGCATCGTTCAAAATAACGAGACGTTTTGCGGGTCCGAACATGGAGAAAGTGGAGAGTTCCTCAAAAATATTGCGCCATGAGGCTGAATTTCCGTCAAATTCCGCAGGTTCAAGTGCTTCCGTCTGTCCGTTTGGATCCGCCAGCGCGAGAGATCTTGCGACGGCAGACGGGATCAGCGACAAAACAGAACGGCGCAGAAACGATTCCTCGCCAAAAACTGCGCAGATAGTTTGAGGCGCAAATTTCTCCGGATCCGCCATCCAATTCAATGCAGGGATCCGATCTTCTGAAATTTCGGGTTTCGTTTTTTTGGCCATTTGAAAGTTCCTTACCGAGTCAGTTCATGAACTTGACGCACGCCTGGAGCGGGAATGGAGGATTTATTTTTCGGTGAATTTTTCCTGAAGTTCATGGACGGAACTGCGCAAAAACTCAAGAAGCTCGTGGATCTCCTCATGATTTTTCGGATGTTTGAGACGTTTAGGGATCCTGATTTGGGCAGGAACGACTCGTGAGTAAGTGAATGTTCTACCGATTTTTTCGAGGGGGATCTCTCCATTCATGACGCGCTTTCCAAACCAGGCACCGGCAAGGTCTGCGTTTAGGTCAACGACGTCGAAACCGCTTCCCCCATCCCGGTCATCACTGAGTTCTTTTTCGACACCGACCATTTCTACAGTTGAGGGGGCGAGCTGGATCGTCAGAGCCGCGGAGATCCAAAAATGCTTGGAGTAGTCGACCCCGCCGAAAATGGAGACTCCGTTTCCAACGATTTTTTTGCGAAGTGCTTGGATCTCAGGAGTTTCGATCGCTCGGAACCTCCGTCCGTAGATGGGAACTTTGCCAATGGTGCCAGACGGTTCCAGGCAGATCTCGCAGGCAAGGAGGAACGCGCCGCGCGCAGCTTTTCCTTCGGGGGAATCCGCATCGCCTGTCCCGCCGACTTCCAGAGCTGCCCAAGCAGCGTACCGGACGATTTTTTCGCCAAGAATGTCGCCGGGCTGCTTTCCTTTTTCGGAGTAGCCTTTCAGCGGCTCATTTTGGGCCAGAGCCAAAAGCGTACGGAGGAGAACGAATCGAGCGGTCCGAACAGGAAACTCCATTTCGTCCGTTTTTTCAGTTTCCCATTTTTGAGCCGTCATTGAACGGAGCAGGTTTTGGAGTTTCTCGACGTCGGATCCCGGCTGCGGAACGGAATGGTTTTGTTCGGATCGCGCGGCGGAAGCCGTTTCTTCTGACGCCGGAGTTGAAGGAGCATCGTTTTCTTCCGTGGACGGTGTCGCGGGAGATGTTTGCTGTACAGTGCCGGGTACAGTGCCGAGAGTGGTTGCTGTGGGAGTTTGCGGGGTTTGTGTGGTCTGTGTGGTCTGTGGTGTCT